>NZ_JBIPPD010000017.1:0-26595 GCF_044368625.1 Flavobacterium sp.
ATAAGATCTCAACCGCAATTAGAATTCAGTTCTGACTTATTTTCAGCATAAAGTTGAAATATTGACCTGTTTATAGGCAGTTACAATGCTTATTTCTAAAATCGTCAAAACTTTCGGATAGCAATGAGTTAATTAATGTTTCTATGAAAAATATTATTTTTATAGGAGGAATTCATGGAGTTGGAAAAGGAACTTTATGTAAGGAAATTGCTTTACATTCTGATTTAATTCACATTACAGCAAGTGAAGTTTTAAAATGGAATGAAATTAGTTCAGTTGACAACAAATTAGTTAGCAATATTTCATCGACTCAAGAGAGATTACTTCATGGTTTAAAAAACTTAATTGAAAAAGACAAACAATATTTGCTTGATGGACATTTTTGCTTGTTAAATTCTAATGGAGTTCCTAGTAAAATTGACGAACAAACCTTTGATACTATAAATCCAAAAATCATCTCAATTGTAATTGACAATGTTGAAAAAATTGTTGAAAGATTAGAGAAAAGAGATAATAAAAAATATGATGCTCAAACTCTGAATGAGTTACAAGAAATGGAAATAGAATATGCAAAATATCTTTCAAACAAGTATTCAATTCCATATATTGAAATAAAAAACAATGATTATAAAAGCCTTTTAAAAATTATTACGCCATGAAAATTTTACTTGACACCAACATTATTATTCACAGAGAAGCAAACAAAATATACAAACCAGAAATTGGTCAACTATTCAAATGGATAGACAATCTTAAATATTCGAAATATATCCATCCATTAACGGTCGAAGAATTAGAAAGATATAAAGATCCAAATACTCTTGACACAATGAGTATCAAAATTGAGAGTTATAATTTGCTCAAGCATCAAGCACCATTAGGAGAAGAGATTATAAAAGTCAGCAAAAAAATTGACAATCAAGACAATGATATAAATGATACTCAAATCTTAAACGAAGTTTTTGAAGGAAGAGTTGATGTTTTAATTTCTGAAGATAAAAAGATACATAAAAAAGCAAATTTGCTTGGTATAGCAGATAAAGTCTACAAAATAGAAAGTTTTCTGGAAAAAGTCACCGCTGAAAATCCTGAATTAGTTGATTATAAGGTTTTGTCAGTTCAGAAAGTTGATTTTGCTGAAGTCAACATAAGAGATGTCTTTTTTGACAGTTTCAGAGAAGATTATGCAGAATTTGATAAATGGTTTAATAAAAAAGCTGATGATATATGTTATGTGTGTTACAGTGAGGGTAGATTAACTGCTTTCTTATTTATAAAAAGAGAAGATGAAAGCGAAAATTATTATGAAATTAATCCTGTATTTGCAAAGAAAAAAAGATTAAAAATTGGCACATTTAAAGTAACTGCTAACGGTTATAAAATTGGAGAAAGATTTTTAAAAATAATTTTTGATAATGCTTTACAATTTAGAGTTGATGAAATATATGTAACTATTTTCGATCAAAGGGATGAACAGGAAAGGTTAATTGAGCTTCTTAAAAATTGGGGGTTTTATCATTATGGAACAAAAACAACTCATAATGGAGTTGAGCAAGTTTATGTTAGAACATTTAATAAAGAAATAATTAACGTTGAAAATCCTAAATTGACATTTCCGTTTTTCTCTCGACACCAAAATATTTTTATGGTTCCAATTTAT
Organism: Flavobacterium sp.; assembly: GCF_044368625.1. Classification (GTDB taxonomy): domain Bacteria; phylum Bacteroidota; class Bacteroidia; order Flavobacteriales; family Flavobacteriaceae; genus Flavobacterium. The sequence goes on from NZ_JBIPPD010000017.1 coordinate 1,661, forward strand.
CCTGATTACCATATAGAGTTATTTCCCGATTCAATCTTAAACAACCAATCTCCAAAAGATTATGTAGAAAGTTTTCCGCATAGAAATGCATTAAGTAAAGTATACATTTCACGTTCTTACGAAAAGAAAATGCAATCTGGCGATATTCTTGTGTTTTATATGACAGGAGGAAAATACAAAGGCGTTGCCACAACATTAGGCATAGTTGAGTCGTGTGTTCTTGACATTGAAACAGAAGATGTATTTATATCATTATGTAGAAAAAGAAGTGTTTTTACTAATCAAGAGTTGTCTGAACATTGGAATTACAATCCTGCAAATAGGCCATTTATTGTAAATTTTCTTTATACTTATTCTTTCAGAAAAAGGCCAAACCTTGAGTGGTTAATAAATAATGAAATTATTTCAGGTTATGATAATGTTCCTAGAGGATTTTCAAAAATAAGTGTTGAGCAATTTGATAAACTTTTAAAATACGCTTATTAATATGAAAAGTATAGCGATTTGGTATAAACCTATAGATAACAATATAGAATCTGATGAAAAATTAGATTTACATTTTAATTTTTGGAAAATTCCTAACGGAACAAGCCAGCCCCATAAGTTCTTAGATATAGGAATTAAACTATCTAACACTAAAAATATCGATTCTTTAAAAATATATTTTCCTGTAAAAATAAAAGAAACTGATTTTGAAGATATCGTAGAGAAATTTATTCACAAAGTTGATTTAGTAAGTGCAATTTTTAATGAGAATTATAAAGTCATTTCAACAGCATCGAGCAAATCTTTTGAAATAAAAGACACAAAAAATGAATTTGTTTTTAATATTTACAAGACCTCAACTTCCGATTTATCATTTGAAGAAAAACACGGAGGAACAATAATATCTATAAATATTCCAAAAGAAGAAAAGGCAAATTATTTTAGATTTCGAATTAAGGGAAGTTTTATAAAGTCAATATCCACTTTAAGCGTTCCAACTAATTCAATATTAGAAAGTGCTTTTTCTGAAATTGAAATGATTGATTTTAGAGTTAATGAGATAAGAGACTTAAATCACGATTTACTTGAGCAAATTAAAATAGAAAAATTACTGAAAATTCAAAAGCAACATTTCTTCTTTATTTGCTCTAAAGATGAAGAATTAATTGGAAATCATCAGCCGTTTTTGAATTGTAGAAATTTGGAAAATTATAAATGGGACCAATATGTTGACATTCCAAAAGTTAATAATCAAGTCTATCTAGCATATCATTGGAAAGAAGCCAATGTCGAAAGTGTAAGTACATTAATTAAAACAAAATATGAAAAAAACAATTGGAAAACCATTGCTAAATATGCGATATTTGCATTGATAATAGCCGTATTAATTGAGTTGTTCAGTAATTGGCTATACGACGTTCTAAGAAGTGCCTTAACGATTAAATGTAAATAAAAAATGAAAGTAGTACTATCAATAAAGCCTCAATTTGCGAATAAAATATTTGATGGGACAAAAAAATTTGAATTCAGAAAAGCTATTTTCAAAAACAAAAATGTTACTTCGGTTTTAGTCTATGCTTCGTCTCCTGTACAAAAAGTTATCGGAGAATTTGAAATTGGAGAAATCTTCAAATTTGACCTTAAAACGCTTTGGGACAAAACAAAAGAACATTCTGGAATTACGGAAGAATATTTTTATGAATATTTTGCTAATAAAAAACATGGATTTGCAATTCAAATCAAGAATAAAAAAAAATTTACCACTCCTAAAAGCTTAAAAGACGATTATAATTTGACCCCTCCCCAATCATTTTCTTACTTCAATTCTAAAGAATAGTTTTAGTTAAGGTCAAAAAATATTTATCATTCCCTCAAAAGATTTGGTGATTGTTCGAATGGGATTGACCGATGATGAAAGTTTTGATTTTAATGGGTTTTTGAAGGAGATTTTGGGGAGTTTTGACAAGTAGATTATTTAAAATACTTAATCTTTTTTATAAAAAAACTCCCAACGAACATAATGTTAAAACTGCAAAGGACGCAAAAGTTCCGTAATAAACTTTGCGTCCTTTGCGTAAATCGTAGCGTTCTTTGTGTTTAGCGTCTACAAATCAAATCCCATATTCACGCCTAATTTTGTGGCGATAATTTTGGTAATTCGTTGTTTTAAAGCAGGTATTTTGATGCTTTCGATTACTTCATTTGAGAAAGCGTACATCAACAATGCTTTGGCTTCTTTCTTTGGAATTCCGCGAGATTGCATGTAAAACATGGCTGTTTCGTCGAGCTGTCCGATGGTACAACCGTGTGAACATTTTACATCGTCGGCAAAGATTTCCAACTGTGGTTTTGCATTTATCGATGCTTTATCGCTCAATAAAATATTGTTGTTTTGCTGAAATGCATCGGTTTTCTGGGCTTCTTTTTCGACGAAAATCTTACCGTTAAAAACACCCGTTGCTTTATCATCTAGAATGGTTTTATAATTCTGATGGCTTTCGCAATTGGGGGTCGCATGTTGCACCAAAGTGTGGTGGTCTACGTGTTGCCTGCCTTCGATAATGGTGATACCTTTGAGCGTGCTTTCAATATGTTCGCCTTGGTGGTAGAAATTCAAATTGTTTCGAGTGATATTTCCTCCAAAAGAAAAGGTATGCACCGAAACGTTACTTTGCTGTTTTTGAGCAATATAGGTATTATCAATCAATGAGGCTTCGATTTTGTCGTTTTGGATTTTGTAATAATCGACAATGGCTCTTTTGGCGGCAAAAATTTCCGTTACGGAATTGGTCAAAACCGGATTCGAGTTCAAAGACTGGTGCCGTTCGATGATTTGCACGTGCGAATTTTCGCCTACGACGATTAAATTTCGTGGTTGTAGCAACAGTGCCGCCTCTGTTCCTGTGGAGAAATTGATGATTTCAATGGGTTTGTCGGCTACTTTTCCTTTTGGAATATTGATGTAAGCGCCTTCCATCGCAAAAGCCGTATTTAATGAGGTCAAACTTTCGTCTTTATTGGCAATTTGATTGAAATAGGTATCAATAATCATTTTGTACTTGGGCTTCGTCAAAGCAGATGCCATCAAGCAAACGTCGATTCCGTCGTGGGTCGTAGAAGACAAAAAGGAGTTAAAAACACCATCTACAAAAACTACTTTGTAAGTATCAATTTCGTGTAAATAGTATTTTTTTACATCAGAATACTGGATACTATTTTCGTTTTTAGGAAAGACGCTGAAGTCGTTTTTCAAAACTGAATTTAGTGATGTATATTTCCAGGCTTCCTCTTTTTTAGTTGGAAAACCTTTTGTTTCAAAATTCTTAATGGCATTTGTTCGAATGTCGTGCAAAGTAGCGTTTACATCTACACGTTCTTCGAAAGCCATAAATGAGGATATGAGTTTTTCTTTTAATTCCATTTTTAGTTATTTGTTTAAAGTTTAAAGTTTCTTATGTTTAAAGTTGTTATAACCTTAAACTTCGAACCTTAAACAAATTAATTTTCCGCTTTAATCCAATCGTAACCGCGTTCTTCTAATTCGAGTGCCAATTCTTTTCCGCCTGATTTTACGATTTTTCCGTTGTATAAAACGTGAACGAAATCCGGAACGATATAATCCAAAAGACGTTGATAATGGGTGATGACTAAAACAGCGTTGTTTTCATTTTTCAGCTTGTTCACTCCATTGGCAACGATTCGTAATGCGTCGATATCTAAGCCTGAATCGGTTTCGTCCAAGATTGCGATTTTAGGTTCGAGCATTGCCATTTGAAAAATTTCGTTTCGTTTTTTCTCTCCGCCCGAAAAACCCTCGTTGAGTGAGCGCGAAAGAAACTTGCGATCGATTTCCAATAACTCTGATTTTTCGCGAATTAATTTCAACATTTCATTAGCAGGCATGTCATCTTTACCGTTGGCTTTTCTGGACTCGTTGATGGCCGTTTTCATAAAATTTGTGACCGACACGCCTGGAATTTCTACGGGATATTGAAACGATAAGAAAACGCCTTTGTGGGCTCTTTCTTCGGGAGCTAAATCGGCTAAATCTTCGCCTTCTAAATATACAGCGCCTTCGGTAACGGTGTAATTTTCGTTTCCGGCAATTACTGCCGAAAGTGTACTTTTTCCCGAACCGTTTGGCCCCATTATGGCGTGAACTTCTCCCGCTTTGATTTCAAGGTTAATGCCTTTTAATATTTCTTTGTCTTCGATGGAAGCGTGTAAATTTTTTATACTTAACATTTTGGTTTTGTGTTTATTCGTAGTGTCCTTTTAAAGACAAAATATCTAAAATTTCTATTGTATTTTCGTTTGTAACTTTATAAATAATCCGATGTTCTTGATTAATTCTTCTTGACCAACGTCCAAATAACTGATGTTTCAATTGTTCGGGTTTACCAATTCCTTGGTATGGATGCAATTGAATATCTTCAATTAAGGAATAAATTTTCTTTAATATTCCTTTATTCCCTGACTTTATCCAAAAATCTAAATCTGCCTTTGCCTTATCAGAGAATTCTACTTGCATAATTCTTTAAGCTCCTCCATTGTCATTCTGACTCCTCTGCCTTCTTTTATACTTCTTTCGGCATCCAGAATCTCTTTTACAAATTCCGGATTGTATGGTTTTTCCACCTTTTCAGCAATTTCAAAACCAAGCGATTTGGCCAATGATTTGAAAACTGGCAAATCTTTTTTCTTTACGTTTTTTAATGTAATTTCCATAATTTCAGATTTTTAAATTCCTAAACTATCCTACCGAACCTTCCAATGAAATTTCCAATAATTTTTGAGCTTCAACGGCAAATTCCATCGGCAATTGTTTCAACACTTCTTTTCCAAAACCGTTAACAATTAATGCAATTGCTTTTTCGGTTGGAATTCCTCTTTGGTTGCAATAAAACACTTGGTCTTCGCCAATTTTACTTGTCGTTGCTTCGTGTTCAATTTTTGCTGAAGTGTTTTTGCTTTCGATGTATGGAAACGTGTGAGCTCCACAATTATTTCCCATTAATAGGGAATCGCATTGAGAGAAATTTCTTGCATTGTCAGCATTTGCACTAATTCGGACCAAACCTCTGTAGCTGTTTTGTGATTTTCCAGCTGAAATTCCTTTGGAAATAATGGTCGATTTGGTGTTTTTTCCCAAGTGAATCATCTTGGTTCCCGTATCGGCTTGTTGGTAATTATTGGTTACCGCAATGGAATAAAATTCGCCAATAGAATTATCTCCTTTTAAAATACAAGACGGATATTTCCATGTTACTGCAGAACCTGTTTCTACTTGTGTCCAAGAAATTTTGGCGTTTTTTTCGCACAAACCTCTTTTGGTCACGAAATTAAAAACGCCTCCTTTACCTTCTTTGTTTCCAGGATACCAGTTTTGAACGGTTGAGTATTTAATTTCGGCATCGTCCAACGCAATCAATTCCACAACGGCAGCATGCAACTGGTTTTCGTCCCGACTCGGAGCGGTACAACCTTCCAAATAGGAAACGTAACTGCCTTCATCAGCGATTAATAACGTTCTTTCAAACTGACCCGTTCCTCCTTGATTGATCCGGAAATAGGTGGACAATTCCATCGGACAGCGAACGCCTTTTGGAATGTAACAGAAACTTCCATCTGAAAAAACAGCCGAATTTAATGCTGCATAAAAATTATCTTTTTGAGGTACAATAGTCCCTAAATATTTTCGAACCAATTCCGGGTGTTCTTTGATGGCTTCGGAAATCGCACAAAAAATAATACCTTTTTCGGCCAACGTTTTCTTGAAAGTTGTGGCTACGGAAACAGAATCGACAACGATATCCATCGCCACATTATTCATTTTCTTTTGCTCGTCAACAGAAATGCCTAATTTCTTATACATCGCTAAAAGTTCTGGATCAACGTCGTCCAGTGTTTTATTAGGATCCACCGCTTTAGGAGCCGAATAATACGATATTGCTTGAAAATCGGGCTTTGTATAATGAACGTTAGCCCATTCGGGTTCGGTCATTTGTTCCCAAACTCTAAAAGATTCAATTCGCCAGTCGGTCATCCATTGAGGCTCGTCTTTAATTTTGGAAATCGCTCGAACTACATCTTCATTTAATCCAATCGGGAAAGTATCCGATTCTAAATTGGTGTAAAATCCGTATTCGTATTCTTTGGTTTCTAATTCGACTTTTAGGTCGTCTTCTGTATATTTTGCCATAGTGCTTTTTGGTATCTAAAAAAGTGAAAAATCTGAAAAAGAGGAAAATTTGAAAAAACGAAAAGAGCTACAAAATCTAAGATGTTTACAGAAGCTGCGATAGCTCTATTTTAAAAACAATTTAAAATTAAATGCTTTTTTCCTTCTTCAACCATCATTAGCTTCTACTGGATTCTTTTTATTTTTAAGGTTCTTTCAATTTTTTCGATTAATTTATAATGAAAAACTCTCCCCACATCCACAGGTTCGTTGAGCATTAGGATTGTTAAAAACAAAACCTTTTCCGTTCAAACCGCCTGAGAATTCTAAAATTGTTCCCGCTAAATAGAGAAATGATTTCTTTTCTACGGCAATTTTTACATTGTTATCTTCAAAAACTTTATCGTTTTCACCCAATTGTTTGTCAAATTTCAACTCGTAAGACAATCCAGAACAACCGCCACTTTTTACGCCTACACGAACGTAATCTGTAGCAGCGTTAAAACCGTCGTCTTCCATCATGCTGACAATTTTTTTGCTTGCTGTATCAGATACTTTTATCATCGTTATATTGATTTTGTCTAAATTAAGTGCAAAGATACGTCAATTTTAGCTTTTTGAACAAGCAGTAACATTTTTATAACTTATGGTGGCATAAGAAAAATAAAGCCAAAAAAAATCCTCCTTCGGTTTTGCAAAGGAGGATTTTATCAAACAAAAAAATTATTGCTTAATGATTTTTTGTGATTGGCTCAAATAGTTTTCTAAATTGATGGTTCGTACTATATACATTCCATTATCTAAATCAGAAATATCAACTTTTTTTTGATTTAAAAACGATGCTACTTTTTTGCCCAATACATCGTAAATTTCGATTTTAAAATTTGCTGTATGTTCCATTTCAATGTTTAAGAAGTTGGATGTTGGGTTGGGATAGATTTTATGATTTTCACTACTTACGTTTTGATTTAGGGATAAATCGGAACTTGATAGTTTCCAGAGTTCCTCGCCATTGGTTGAAGTAAAACCCGAAAAATAGATGTTATTGTTATAAATTATTGGTGCTCTATCTGCTCTCAAACCTTGAGGTTGTGTATCGGGACCACCATAATTGGTTAGCCTAGAGATAGAACCATCTACAAAATTGGCAACCCATAATTGCGGTTCTGGCATATTTATACCGGTCATCATAAAAAATAACTTGTTATCATAAATAATAAAGTTATGAATATCATTTCCAGATGTGTTTCCCACATTTGCGGTACTTATCGAAAATGCTATTTGGGCACCCACTCCATTGGTTTTGTATATCTGATAAATAGAACCGTTATTTGGTGCGCTTTGTTCTCTTGCCACAAAATACAACTCATTATTGTGTATGCAATAATCATTTAAACCAAAAAAGTTGAATGGATTTAGGGCTGGATTTCCAGTTGCGTTTGTGTCATATACCACTTCGAGTTCATAGATGTTGTTGTTTTTTTTGCACTTCAATAAATCTTGGCCCGCTCCAATTTTGAACGCTATGAAGTAAAGTTCGTTATTAAAAACAAAAAGTTTTCGGGGTTGTAGGTAGTTTAGCGGTGTTGTATTTTCTACTATAAAGGTTCCGTTTTCGGTTCCGTCAGAAACATAAAGTCTATTTGAAAGTCCATTATTCGCGCTGAAAAAAAGTTTATTGTCAAACTTGGTTAGAGAAGTAATATGGACGCCAGAGGTAGTGCCATTATTTGGATTAATGTCTTTTACGAGCGTTACAGTATTTGTAGTTTCGTTGTACTTGTATAGTTCGCTACCAATAGTGTTTTCGTTGTCATCATCCATCACAAAAAAAAGTTCGCCATTCACTTCAATAAATCGGTCTTTGTCTCCAAGTCCAAAACCATTGACCTCAACCATTTTTTGAGTACCCGTTGTTGTTCCGTCGGTACGCCACAAATCATAACTACCCGCGATATCTCTTGCGAAAAAGTACATTTTGTTGTTTAAAACAATAAACTTATGTCTATCGGCACTTAGATCAAATCCAGAACCAGACCCAACATTAATTTCTTTGAATAAAGTAGTAGTAGTTCCGTCGGTTCTGTAAAGTTCACGGCCTGTTGTGCTGCTGTACGCTGTGAAATATAAATATCCGTTGAATTCCTGAAAACTAAAAGGACTTGAGCCTTCAAACCCAGGAACGATATCGGAAACTTGTGTTGTTCCTGTTTGTGTTCCGTTTGTTTTCCAGAGTTCAAAATTGGATGTACTGGGAGTACTTGCTGCATTAAAATACAACTCGTTATTAAAAATAGTGTAATACTTTGCACCTCCCGAAAGTGAACCGGTATAGGTGCTAAATTGCTCAAAACTGTATTGCCCGAAGCTTTGCAAAGAGCACAACAAAGTTATTAAAATAATTTTTTTCATAATTGATGCATTTTAGAATTTAAAGTTAGTAATTGTTTCTTTAAAAAGTAAACATTGGATTCTAAAATTATTCACAATTGCATGCTTTTGGAATTCCGTCTGAAGCCATTAATTGATTGATTTTTTCGTCTCTTAAATCTTCATCCTCTTTAAATTGCGCCAAAATTTTAAGGTGTTGCGATTTTACTTTTTCGAGTCTATTTTTTTCGTTTGATGTGCAATTTATTAGGCAGGTATATCGTTTACTGCTTTTTGCGTCGTTGTATTCTTGGGCTTCTTTCAAACCCAGTTCATGTTCTCTGATGGATTGATCAATGACCAAAATCATCATATCGTAGTAGTCGGAAGTTGCTTTTGAGTTGTGCACCTGACTTACATAAGGCATTTCAGTCAAGTCGCTCGATTGAGCGAATTTTTCAGCCTGCGTTTTTATTTCTTTTTCTCGCTTTTTGGCTTTTTTTAAAGCTTCAACCTTCAAGGCCTGTAATTTCGGATCTGTTTCGTTGTTAATTTCAGTTTGCATTTCGCTATACATTTCTGCTTCAGATGCTGCATTATTTTCCATCGCTGGAGCTAGCATGTCTCCGATTGGTTTATATCCTTTACCCGAAAAATTCGCGTTGGCATTTTCAATGTAGTTCATAAAAATCGAAACGCCATCGCCTGTAATTCCGGTAATCATATACGTTTTTCCTGAGGGACTAGCCATGAAACCCAGGCCCCAATAACCCGAAATACTGTACGTGAACTTCGTGTCAATCAGTATTTCCTGTGAATCGGACAACCAAATAGCCATTTTTTTACCTTCAAAAGTTCCCGAATATTCGACTCTTGGATATTTGTTTCCGCCGACTCTCCCGACCTTATTTCCCGTTTTTTTAAAGGTCTTGAAAAAGTGTTTGCTCGACATTCCGGTTTGAAGATCATGTACGACCATCGACTGGTCGCTTCCCATTTTCATCGCAAAGTTGCCTTCAGAACTTTTGATGTATTGATAAAAATCGTTGTTGGCACTTTTAATTTGTGTCATTTCGCCTTCTGGATTTTCGGGTAACATTTCTTGTATGCCTTTCCAATCGAGCATCGCGTAACCGTTTTTTGTATTCAAATAAAAATAGGAAACAAAATTGCCTTCAGGAGCATTGACTGAAAAACCAACTTTTTTATTGAATGAAAAGTTGCCATTTAATCCAATTTCGTTATATACCGATTGACCAGCGTTGGGCAATTTTGGCTTCGGAATTGAAACCTTTACATCCAATAAATCGTTTGAATCAGGTTCGTTACTTTTCACATCCAGCAATTCATCGGCATCGGTTAAAACAGGTACGTTGGTTTTTGGCGCTTCTTTAATAACGGGAACGTTGGTTTTGCTCTTGGGTTTTTGTTGCGCAAAACTCGCAAGAGAAAAACACATAAAACTGAGGACTAGTATTTTTTTCATTTTATATTTTGACAAAAATTCGTGCCGATTGGATTTCGCCTTTCGCCCCAATTGGCTTGGCTTCTAAAATAATTTCATAATTTCCTTTCGGAATTTCAGATATACTGCCGTTGGAATTGGTTTGAATATTGGATAAAATCGAAATAAAATCGAAGGTCTCCACTGGCATGAACATATCTCCAGGAAAAAACGGAATCGGACTTCTTTTAATAGTTCCCAACACTTTTCCGTCTTTTTTGACAGTGGTGTTAAAAACAAACTGAACAACTTCTTGTTTATCTGAATTTTGCGGAATATCAATTCCTGTAAAAACGAAGTGGATCGGATATTTTTTTTCTCTAAAATCAGCATAAAGATTGACGATTTTATTCGATTTTAAAGTGATCTCTGCTCTAGATTGGTCATTTATTTTTATTTCACCTTGTATTAATTGAGCAAAAGAAAGCGAGGTAAATCCGAAAAGAATTAGGGTTAAAATTATTTTTTTCATTGTTTTTTAATTTATTGGTTTAACAGTTTCAAAGTATTCTTCATCTATTTTTGTTGGTCGTTTGTCAAGGTAAACATAAGTAGCTTTGATATAGCCAAGATAATTGTTGGTTAGACGATGATGTGTGTAACTTATCTCAAAAGTGCGTTTAGCTACTTTATCCGTACTAGATACCGTCATTTTATATTTGGTTCTTCCATCGCCATTAAAAGTTGGCTGAGCTGTTTTATTGAAAACATACAATGGCTTTACATCGCCACCAACTTTTGAAAATATAGTGGTTTTTTCTCCCCAAACTACTTCAAACTTTGGCATGTTTGAAGTAGGATTTGTGTTCCAAAACTTAATTTGAGATTGGGCAGATATTCCTATAAAAAAGAAGAAAAACAGCACGAATTTCATAAGATTTAATTTAAATTGGCAATACTGTACACAATTCCCAAATTATATTTTGCTTTATTGAAACGCATGTATCCAGGTCGCGTTGGAATATTGGTTGTGTTTTTAGCTTGATTTAAAGTAATTGCCGGCACTTTGGCATCTTTTAAGAAAACAATAGCTTCCTGTTTTCCAACGATTTCATCATTTACTGGTTTGAATACTTTAATTTCATAAACTATCTTGAAATAGGCGTTATCTTCAAGGTCTTTCATCGTTTTGTAGCCATATTTTGCAGGTTCAAACTGAAAGCGAACTTTAGTATTCATCAACGATTTGATGTTGCCGTTGCTTACTTTCATCCCGGCATTTCTTGGCACTTCAAAAACGCGTCCATAATTGCCGATGTATTTAAAACCTGTGGGTTGAATTTGATCTTCGTTGCCTGTAGTTTTATTTTTTACAAACAAACGGCAATAGCCAATTCCGTGAACGCTTTCTGTTCCAACGTTTATATTTTGATTGATGGTATGTGCTGCCAACCAATCAAATTTGAAATCGTATTTTACGGTTTGGGGCAATGCTTGTGCAAAAGCGCTCGTTACTGTTAACACGAGTACTAATAGAGATAATTGAATTGTTTTCATGGTTATTGTAATTTTTGGTTAATAATTTTTTGTGCCAATGCGATGGCTTCGGAGTCGTTAACAGAAACATCATCTGATAGATCTACGGTTAGCTGAAACGATAATCCTTTGTAAAACACTTTTAATTCACGAACGGGAACACCTGCAAATTTTGTGTTTGCAAAAACCGCATAATCGCCTACATTTTTTACTTCTTCAACACTAAAGTTTCTCATTGCATTTTTAGCAATTGAACCCGCGCCATCCGTTTGTTGTTTAGTAGCTTTTCCATCCGAATTTAATTCGGCCATTTTTTTGGTAATGGCTTCGTCGGCTTGTTTCAATTCGGCTTCCGTTAGGTTGTGATTTTCTTTTTTGAAAGCTGCTAAAGTGGTGTTTTTAAACCAACTCAGCTCGACTTTATCTGACTTTGGAGCTTCTATCTTTCGCCCCATTACTTCAATCGTTTGGATGCGATTTGATTTTTCCCACGAATACGAAATCGAAATTTTGTTGTACTTTTTTTCAATTTCAGAATCTGGACTTTTTTTGGCTTCAGCGGCTGGATATCCACTGGTTTCGGCAGCCAATTCGAGTGTGAGTATTTCATCCAACTTCCCTTTGAAATCGTCGGCCAAAATCACTTTTTCATCCAATTTTTCATTGAGCTCGTCTTGCATTGACGCGTTGTTTTCTTTTTTATCGCCTTCGCAGGAAAAGGCTAAAAAAAACAGACTTAGTGCTGCAGATAGGACTATTTTCATACGATTTTTAATTCACTTTTTTGACACTGTGATACACTCCAAAAACTTTGTCTCCTTGACCTATATTAAAAAATCCAGGTTCGGGTGTATATAAGTTGGTTTCCCCCATTTCACGTTTTCTAATATTTGCATTTTCTATAAATACATTTACCGATTTTTTGCCGATTACATCATTACTTATAATTCCGTCTGTTTTTACTTCAAACTTAAATTCAAAGTAGGCTTCTCCTTTCATTTCTTCTAATGAATTATAACCGTAATCATTTGGGTTAAACTTAAATCGAATTGGTGCGTTCATGAGAGAAAGCCTGTGCTGGTCAACGGCCTTGTTTTTTGGTATTTCAAAAACTCTCCCATATTTATCAAGATAGGTAAACATATGAGGGTTGACCGTTTCCATTTTATTTGTAGATTTATTTTTAACGAAAAGCCTGATCCAACCAATGCCGTAAACATTATTTGCCCCATCTGTTGTTAAAAAATCCAATTGACATTCATAGTTCACATCGTTTGCTTTTTGCAAAGGAGGACTTACAATGGTATTAGTAGAAGTTGACGTAGCATTTGCTGTGCTTTTACCCACTTCCTTATTGTTTTTAACATGCTTCGTACCATCCCAATTCCCGCCAGTCATTGCAGTAGTCCAACCCCATTTTCCTTTGAAAGTATTTCCTTCAAAGTTGAATTCAAAATGACCCGTTTTTTTGGTGTTGTTGTTGTAAAATGTACCCTTTAACTTCTTGGTTGTGGGGTTGTAAATGCCGTCAACTGTACCGATGCCTTTATAAGTTCCGGTAACTTTGTTTCCCACTTGCTGTAAAATAAGATTGCCATCGGTTGTGTTCCATTTTCCGCTCCAAACATTTGTCACGTTTTTGATGGCGTCCTTTCCTCCTGTTTTACCCGTTGCATTCCAAATGTGATCAGGATTGGTAGAATATTTATTATCGGTTCCGTATCCCCAATTTCCGTTAAATTTGGTGATACCATTGTCAAAAAAGTTCTGTTTTCCGCTTGGTGAAAAGAAGATGAATTTTCCTACTTGTGCACCATTATGAAATGAGCCAGCTAGTTCTTTTGCATTATTAGATGTTGTACCAGTAATTGTACCTATACCTTTGTAGTCGCCATAAACCAGTCCGCCGTTTGGATAATCGGTACCCACTTCGAAAGTTAAATTCACCGTGCCGTACGAGGTATTGTACACGCCATCAGAAAAAGATTGGGCAAAGTTTTGAAAACCAATTGCCAAAAAAATAAAGGTAAAAAAAGCTCTCATAATTAAAGTTTTATAAATTCAACACGACGATTTTGGGCTTTTTCAGTAGCACTTGCATTTTTGTTGAGTGGTTGACTTTCGCCTTTTCCATCGGTTTCTATTCTTGTACTGTCAATTCCATAAAAGCTAGACAATGCTGTTTTTACAGCAGCAGCTCTTTTTTTAGATAAGGTTAAGTTCGCGGCATCAGCCCCATCACTATCGGTGTGACCAATAATTTTTACCCTAACTGTTGGATTTTCCTGCAGTGTAGTTGCCATTTCTTTCAAAATAGTTCCACTTTCGGGTTTAATATTGTCGCTGTTCACGTCAAATAAAATTCCGTTGGTTACAAAACGGCCTTCGGTAATAAGTTTGTTTCTTGTATCTTCACCAGCTACCGCATAGCGAATATTGGTAAGGTACACTTCACATTCATCGAAAAAACTTCTGAAAAAAGCAAAATCATAACTTTTATTTTCGGTAAAAAAACGAGGCACATCCACTAATTTATCTTCGTTTACATAGACCCGAAGTCGTCCTTTTTGGCGCCACAGCGACACTTTTACAAAGTTGTTGTTTTCAGTCACATTCCATTGTGGCATTTTGATTTCGTTATTGATTTCGGTTCCGCTTGTGGGAATGATGCTAACGCTGCAAGTAGCCGCTCCTGGATGCAAATAAATCAATGAAATGCCTTTTGAAAAAAATCGCTCTAACATCAAATTATCCGGTTCGGTTGTAAAATTCAATCCAAAACCTCTGTAATTATTGGTAGGATCGGCATTTATTCCTACTTCAAATTCTAAAGTGAAGTTTTCGGGTAGTTTTTTTATATTGTCAGGAATAAAAGCCCCATTTTTAGTCATAGAAAGCCTTTTTCCTTCTTGATGGTCAAGGTGTACAATCTCTCCACTTGCGTTGGTGTTGAATTCGGCTGGAAAATCGCCCGTATTCAATCGTTCGAAATTGTCAAAATACAACTCTTTTTCACCCGCCTCAAAATCAAATTTCGAATTTGATTTCACACCTTTTTTAGTTGAAGTTTTTGTTGGCTGATTGTTGTTTTCAGCGTCAGAAGTGGTGCTTTCTTCTGTTTGTTCCGTTGCCTCTTTAGACTTCTTGTCCTTCTTTTTAAAAATATTTTTAATTTTATCTTCTGCTTTTGTTAAAACATTTTCTACAGTTTCATCTCCTTTTTGTTCACCCCGCTGATAGGTTTTGTCTTTTGCGTTTTTCAAAACTTTTCCAGCTACTGTTTCTTGAGCGTTTGCCGAAAAATTGAAAACAACTAGTCCGATTAGAATTACTATTTTTTTCATGTGTCAAGAGTTTTTATTTCCCGTTAGTGCACGTACTTCAAAAAAGTAAACATTGTGGTGAGATTTTTTTTGAGTAGCTTTGTTTACTTCCTAAAAAAAAGGCTACTAATGAATGAATCCAGCATTGTAATCGATTTGTTAAAAAGAAACGACGAAAAAAGCATTCGTACGGTTTACAATGACAACAAAAATGGTTTTATTCTTTTTGCCAAACGCTATAATCTAAGCCAAGACGACCTCATCGACGTTTATCAAGACGCGATAATTGCTTTGATAGAAAATGCTAAAAAAGGCAAAATCGACGATTTAAAAAGCAGTATTACAACCTACTTATTTGGAATTGGAAAGTTCATGATTTTTCAAAAACTAAAAAAGAAGGGAAAACTATTGCGATAGATGATTTTGAAAAAATCGAAATGATTTACGACGATTACAGTGAAGAAGAAACCAACTTGCAAATCGAAATGTTGCAAAACGGATTTAAAAAATTAGGTGAGCAATGCCGGAAAGTGCTCCACCTTTTTTATTACGAAGAAAAAAAATTAGACGAAATACAAAGTCTTTTGGGGTATACCAACAAAGATGTTCTTAAAAGTCAAAAATCAAGATGCTTGAAACAACTAAAAGAACTCAGCAAATAAATGAAAATGAACAAAGAGCAGTTACTAGAAAGGTATTTTGAAAATCAACTTTCGCAAGAAGAAAAACTATTGTTTCAAAATTATTTGGACACCGATGCTTCTTTTGCCGAAGAATTTGCGTTTCAAAAAAATGTAAAAAAAGCCATTACATTGAACGAACGTGCCGATTTGAAGCAAAAACTACAATCTTTCGAAACGCCAAAATCAGCTAAAAAATGGCTTTCAAAATGGTCGGTTGCTGCTTCAATTGCAGTGGTTTTAGGTGCTGGTTATTGGTTTATGAATCAATCGCCAGATACTATTGAATTGTACGAAGACTATTATCAATCGTATCCAAATGTGGTAGCACCAACGGTTCGTGGCGAAAACAGCGAGGACATAAAATCAGAAGCTTTTTACGAATACGACAATGGAAATTACGAAAAATCCTTGGTCTTGTTTTCAAAAATATACGAGACCGACAAAGACGACTATGCCTTGTTTTATAGAGCGCTTTCGCAAATGGAACTGCAAAAAACAACCGAGGCAATTGTCACCCTCGAGCAGTTTGATTTGGATAAAAACAATGCTTTTACCCCTTTTGTAAAATGGTATTTGGCATTGGCTTTTTTAAAAGAAAAGGAACAGGATAAAGCAATTCCACTTTTAAGATCCTTAACGGAAACCGAAAATCCGCAGCAGGAGATGGCGCAAAAATTATTGAAGGAATTAGAATAATTTTTTCCTGAAAACAATTAGCAAAACCAAAATTACAAATCCGATACCCATATAAATCATCCAATTGGAATTTGACATAATCGGCGAAACATCGCCATTTACAACAAATCCAGCCCAATAAAACGGATGGTTTTTCATTGGATTATTCTCTAAAAATGTTTTTTTAGCATTGGTTAATGCTTCGTCTTTGGCTTGACCGTCTTTGAGATTTTCGTAGAAAGAAACCATGATTTCTGAAGTTTCTTTGTCGGGAACTTGCCACAGACTTACCACAGAACTTCGCGTACCCGAAAAAGTCAAGGCCCGAGACAAACTCATGATTCCCTCGCCATTGACAATTTGTCCCGAACCAGTATTACAAGCACTCAAAACAACCATGTCAAATGGCAAACTCAAGTTGTAAAAATCCTTAAAATACAAAGGTTCATCTCCGCTAAACAGCAAATTCGATTGTTCGAAATTTTCATCGTTCAATTCGGCGTGAAGTGCCAAATGATAAATCGTGTAACGGTCGGCATTTTCAATAAAAGTTTGCTTGGACGATTTGGTGTTTTTATCGCCATCCGTAAGTGCTGCAATTTGATCAACCTCTTTTTCTGAGTATACAATTGGTTTTAATCCACTTTTAGACTGCGAATAATCGGCTGCAAGACAAAGCGCTTTTTGATTGGCACTTCTTAAATCATAAATTTTTCCCGCATACAGCAAGGGTAAAGAGAAATTATAATTGATGTTTTTACTGTCAATCCAATTTTTTCCTTCCTCATTTATCAAAGTTTCAAAAGGCAAATAGCAAATAAAATTCTGCGGAATGATATTAACTTTTGGCGTCGTTATGTTCTTGCAAAGGAGTTGGTACAAACTCTTGGCACCCGCTTTATAATTACTGGCTGGATTTTTCAAATCATTGAGGTACTTGAGCATGATTTTCTCCACATCTTCGACTTCCCCAACCACCGATATTGAAATGTTATTTTTTTCGATAACTAACCGATAAATCGTATAATTTGTGGTGTAAAACTTTACCACAGATTCATCCGTATTAATTTGATTTTGAATATTTTGAATCTAAAAATCATCACGTACTGAAGCAAAATTCTTCAACTTTGCTTTTATTTTGGCCTCAACTTCACTTAATTTGGATTTTGTGTTTTCCAATTCTTTGGATTTCGAAGGACTTGTTACAAATAAAAGTTCGTTTTCCAACACATCAATTTTTGTTTCAAGGGTATTGCTCTGTTCAAAAAGCGCTTGAATATTCGGGTTATTTTGTTTGACCTGATCTTGAAATTGGTTGAATAATTGTTGTGACGCATTTTTTTCGATCATCTCAATATATTCTCGTTGCTTCGAAGGATTATTGGCATATTTTGTCAGGGCAACATTTAAAAGTGCGGTGGTAATTTTATTGGAATAATTAGCGATAAAATAATCATAGCCAGCATCTTGGTAAAACAATTGAAACATTTTAGTAGCAGCAAGTGCCAATGATTCGGCTTTTTCCAGCAGTAATTTGTCTTTCGTGCTTATGTAAGCCGTATAATACAATGTGGACGAAGTAGCAAAATTATTAATGAAAAATCCCGAGTTCAAATCAGCGTAATCTTCTTTATACAGATCTTGTACAGCGATTTTTTTCTCCATAAAATTTTCGGTAAGCAATGGATAAATGGAATCTAGCAAATGAACGGTTTCTTTGTGTTTGTTCAGTTCCGATAAACTGATGGCTTTCATGATTTTTAGCGAATAAAAATTCACATCACTTACCGGAGTAGGAAATTCGTTTTCAATGCGTGTCAAATAGTTGATGCTTTCTTGGTGGTTTTTCAAATTGCCATGCGACCGCGCCAATTTCGACAAAGACAACATTCGAAACACAGGCAATTCCTCTTGTTCAAAAGCCCACTGGTAATATTCCTTGGAAAGTTGAAGCGACTTATTAAAATCTTCATAGTCAAAATCATAACGATCAATAAGCCAACCGAAAGTGGATAATAAGTTGCTATTTTTGTCCACAACACCATATTTGGGCGACCAATTTTTAAAAGCTTTTAACTTCAAATAAGCCGCCGCCGTATCGTTTTTACTTACCAAAGATTTAATTTCTGCTTTTTTATATAAAATCTCCTTGTAATCGGCATCGCTTTCGACCGGGAATTTTACGGTATCAAAATAATTTGCCTTTGCAATTTTGTACTTCTCAAAAATTTCCGAAAAGTCGGCTTTTGTACTTTGGTTGTTGATTAAATTATTGTAAATGGTCAAATAATCGCCAGCATTGATTTGGCTTTTATATTTATCGGCAATTTTCAGCGCTTTTTCAGTGTATTCTGATCCCAAATCGCTTTTGTGCAAAATGCCGTAGCAATACGCCAAATCTAAATTGGCCAACATATAACTCTGTGGATCCAATTTCAACTCTTCTGGATATTCTTTGAGTGCTTTTTCAAAATAATAAACCGCTCGTGCTTCTTGTTTAACACTCAGCAATGCTTTGCCATAAATGACATAGGTTTTAGCTTGCGTTTTCTTAGAAATTTTCTCCCATGAATTAGAAATAATGAAGCTTTCGCAAAATTTCACCAGATAATCCCACTCCAACTCTTGATTATCCAAGGTCTCCACAACAAATCGATCAATATCAGTTGGTGAATTTACACCTGATTTTTTACGAGCAATTTCAAAAACGGTTTCTTTTTCAATAACCGAATTTTTAGCGGGATTCTTAATTTCGGTTTTCTTAACCGATTCATTTTGGGTACAACTTGCAAGGAGTAGAACAAAAAATAATAAATTGATGAGTTTCATAATTTTTAGTTTTTAAGAGAAGAAAATGAGTTGAAAATCAAAAATAACACAAATAAAAGTTGTAATTTATTAAAATTTAAATGTATAAGTAAGAAATAATTAAAAGTAGTTAAAAAAACAATTGGTTATTTGACTACAATCAGGATTTTTAATCAAAAATCATTGTTTACTTTTGTGAAAATTCTTTTATAATGAAAATATACCCAATAGAAGCCGGAAATTTTAAACTCGACGGAGGCGCTATGTTTGGCGTTGTACCCAAAACCATTTGGCACAAGACAAATCCTGCGGATGAAAATAACCTCATCGATATTGCCACACGTTGCTTGCTAATTGAAGACGGAAGCCGACTCATTTTGATCGACACCGGAATGGGGAACAAACAATCCGAAAAGTTTTTTGGTTATTATTCGCTTTGGGGAAGTCATTCTATCGACAAATCTTTAGAAAAATATGGTTTTCACAGTGATGATATTACCGATGTTTTTATGACCCATTTGCATTTTGACCATTGTGGCGGAAGCGTTATTTGGAACAAAAACAAAACAGGTTACGAAGTTGGTTTCAAAAACGCAAAATTCTGGAGCAATAAAGACCATTGGGAATGGGCAACGAACCCCAATCCGAGAGAAAAAGCCTCTTTTTTGAGGGAAAATATTTTGCCGATGCAAGATAGTGGTCAGTTAAATTTTGTCGAAAGACCCAATAGTGATTTTGGCATTTCAGAAGATTTAGGCTTTGGAATGTACTACATGAACGGACATACCGATAAAATGATGATTCCTAAAATTCAATACCAAGACAAAACCATCTGTTTTATGGCTGATTTATTGCCAACTGCCGGACATTTACCTTTGCCTTACGTGATGGGTTACGACACAAGACCTTTGCTAACTTTGCCCGAAAAGGAAAAATTTTTGAGGGAAGCCGCTGTAAATAACTATTATTTATGGCTAGAACACGACGCTCACAATCCCATAATTACCGTTGAAGAAACCGAAAAAGGGGTTCGACTAAAAGAAGTTTTTACAACCGCAGACGTAATTGGTTTGTAAAAAAGAAAAACTTAAAATCTAAAAATTTTGTTATTTTTGGCAACTTCTGTAACAAAATGAGTTCCTTTGGGACTGATAAATTGAAAATTAAAATCAAATTTATAAAATGAAAAAAATAAAATTAACGTATTTATCGCTTGCTCTTGCGATTGCCTTAACCGGTTGTAGCACTACAAAAGTAACGATGTATAATGTAGATGCATTGCCGGTAAAAAAAGCAAAAATCACTACCGAACAGTTGCAGCGTTGGAGCCACTTGGACGTTCTTACTGATACGATTCCGGGAATGAGTGTGGATAAAGCGTATGCCGAATTGTTAAAAGATAAAGTAAGTTCGAAAGTAATTGTAGGGATTATTGATTCTGGTGTGGATATCGAACATCCCGACTTAGCAGCCGCGGTTTGGACCAATTCAAAAGAAATTGCTGGAAACGGAATCGACGATGACAATAACGGTTACATTGACGACATGCACGGTTGGAATTTTCTAGGTGATATTACCAAAGAAAATTTGGAATACGAAAGGATTGTGAAAGATAAATCGTTGGTAGACGAAGCTACTTTCCAAAAAGCAAAGGCTATCTATGATAAAAAAACAGCAGATGCAACTCAAGGTCGTACCCAAATGGAAGGCATGATGATGGCAGCGAATAGCGCCGACGAAGTGCTTAAAAAAGAATTGAAACAAGACATTTATACAATTGAAGATTTAAACAAAATAACATCGACAGATGCTACAGTTGTTCAAAGCGTTCAAGTCATGAAACAACTTCTTTCTTTTGGACTGCCAGTGGCGGATTTGAAAGTAGAAATCAAAAAAGAATTGGAAGGGATTATTTCCACTTTGAATGGCGAAAATTTAAAACAAGATTACCGCAAAGTTTTAGGCGACAATCCTAATGATTTAACCGATACCAAATACGGAAACAACAATGTAATTGGGCCAGACAAGCAAGAAGCGCTTCATGGAACACACGTTGCAGGAATAGTAGCGCAAGGACGTTACAACAACATTGGAGGCGACGGTGTTGCCTCAAATAATGTAGAAATCATGACACTTCGGGCAGTTCCAGATGGCGATGAGTACGATAAAGACATCGCTTTGTCCATCCGATATGCAGTTGATAATGGTGCAAAAGTGATCAACGGTAGTTTTGGAAAATCATTTTCTCCACACAAACAATGGGTTTATGATGCCATTAAATATGCCGAAAAGAAAGACGTTTTGATTGTTCACGCGGCAGGTAACGACGCTAAAAACATTGATATCGAGGATAATTTTCCAAACGATTCTGATGATAAAAAAACAGAATTTGCCGATAACTTAATTACTATCGGAGCTCTGAACTTTGAGTACGGCGAAAATGTAGTAGCCAACTTTTCCAATTTTGGTGCATTGAACGTGGACGTTTTTGCTCCAGGAGTGCAAATTTATGCTACAACACCCGAAAATTCGTATCAATATCTTGCAGGAACTTCAATGGCTGCTCCAAATGTAGCAGGAGTTGCCGCATTGATTAGGTCTTACTATCCAAAACTTTCTGCCAGTCAAGTAAAACAAATTTTGATGGATTCAGGAACGGCAATCAACACAATGGTTCAAGTAGGTGGAAAAAACGGTGAGAAAAAACAATTTTCTACTTTATCAAAATCGGGTAAAATTGTAAATGCGTATTCGGCATTGCAAATGGCTGCAAAGATGTCTGGAAAATAATAGCTTAATTATTGCAACTTAACGGAAGGTTCACGCCTTCCGTTTTTATTTATAAAAATGATGAAAAAAACCGCAATTATTTCCCTGTTTTTAATCTTATTCTCCTTTGGCTTTGCCCAAAACAGTCCATATTGGCAACAGCAAGCCGATTATAAAATGGACGTTTCAATGGACGTGAAAACCTTTACCTACAAAGGAACCCAAGAAATTGTTTATACCAATAATTCGCCAGATACGTTAAAGAAAGTGTATATTCACTTGTTTAATAATGCCTTTCAACCGGGAAGCGAAATGGACGCACGATTGCAAAGTATTTCAGACCCAGATAAACGGATGGTGAAAACTTTTAAAACGCCACAAAAAACAACTTATGAAAGTCGAATTGCAGGATTGAAACCTAACGAAATTGGATTTTTAAAAATCAATGATTTCAAGCAAGATGGTCAAGTGGCTTCGACCAAAGTGGTGGGAACTATTCTAGAAGTTGTGTTGCAAAAACCCATTTTACCCAATACAAAATCGACTTTCACTATGAATTTTGACGGACAGGTTCCCGTTCAAATTCGGCGTTCTGGTAGAAATAACGCCGAAGGAATTGCCCTTTCGATGTCGCAATGGTATCCAAAAATGGCCGAATATGATTTTGAAGGTTGGCACGCCGATCCGTACATCGCTCGAGAATTTTATGGTGTTTGGGGAAATTTTGATGTTAAAATTACAATCGACAAAAACTATACAGTTGGCGGAACGGGTTATTTGCAAAATCCAAACGAAATTGGCCACGGCTATCAAGATGAAGGCCTTGTGGTGAAACATCCTCGAAAAACCAAAACGCTCACTTGGCATTTTCTAGCACCCAATGTACATGATTTTACTTGGGCTGCCGATGATGATTATATCCACGACACGGCCCAAGTTCCTGGTGGTGCCAAACTGCATTTCTTGTATAAAAACAATCCAGAAATACTCGAAAACTGGAAAAAATTACAACCAAAAGCCGTTCAAATGATGCAGTTTTTTAATCAAAATGTTGGTCCGTATCCATACGAACAATATTCCATCATTCAAGGTGGCGACGGCGGAATGGAATATGCGATGTCCACTTTAATTTTAGGAAACGGAAAGTTTGAGGGTTTACAAGGCGTTACCGCTCACGAAATGGCACATTCTTGGTTCCAATTTGTTTTAGCAACCAACGAAAGTAAGCACTACTGGATGGACGAAGGTTTTACGTCTTTTATTTCCGACTTGGCCGAAAATGCCATTAACGAAAAAAAAGTGGATGATCCGTTAGCAGGTTCTTACAAAAGCTATTTTTTTATGGTCAATTCGGGTAAAGAATTGCCACAAACCACGCATGCTGATCGACACGATGTAAATCAAATTTACAGTATTTCGGCCTACAGCAAAGGAAGTGTTTTCTTGAGTCAACTGGGATATGTTATTGGAAATGAAAATTTAATGAAAACCCTTCGCAGGTATTACAAAGAATTTGCATTTAAACATCCCACGCCAAACGACTTTATCAGAATTGCCGAAAAAGTTTCTGGAATGCAATTGGGTTGGTACTTGAACGATTGGACCAAAACCACCAACACCATCGATTACGGAATTAAAGAAATAGCCGAAAAAGACGCTCAAACCAGTATTACTTTGGAGCGAAAAGGCCGAATGCCCATGCCGATCGATTTGGTTGTGGAATACACCGATGGAACCGCCGAAAGTTTTTACATTCCGTTACGAATGATGTTTGGCGAGAAACAAAATCCATACCCTCAATTAAAAAGAACCGTATTGAATGATTGGGCTTGGAGTTTTGATACCTACACTTTTTCGATAAATAAATCTAAAAAAGACATCAAACAAATCATCATCGACCCCTCAGAAATGATGGCGGACGTACAAAAGGAAAATAATGTTTTTATTCAAAAGTAAAATTTAAAGCTAACCCTAAAAGTTCGCTTTTTTTGTGGAATAGAATTTGTAGTTTTGTGAACCAAACACCCCTACATGAAAATCGTAAAAATAGTCCTCCCGTTGTTCCTACTCTTGTTTGCCTTTCAAGATGTTTCCGCACAGG
Source organism: Flavobacterium sp. (assembly GCF_044368625.1). Classification (GTDB taxonomy): domain Bacteria; phylum Bacteroidota; class Bacteroidia; order Flavobacteriales; family Flavobacteriaceae; genus Flavobacterium. The sequence goes on from NZ_JBIPPD010000017.1 coordinate 25,536, forward strand.
TTTACCGCTTTAAAGCCGACAGTTTTAGCATCATCGAAAAAAATGAAAAAGGAAATTGGGGAAGTTGGACCGACTTTAACAACACACCCGTTGTTATTACTTTGGACGGCAAAAAGGACCGTATTGTAATTAATTCTAAAGAAATTCAGCTGTATTCTATTTTGGCTTATGGCGAAAAAATTGTTGAAAAAGACCAAGAAACTATTCCGATGAAATGTGCTGACAATGAAGGTGGATTGTGCACCATTTTGATTGTAACGAAAAAAAATGAAGAGAACAGGAAGCAGTTTTACATCAATTATGAAGATGTGAAAATCGTGTATAATGTGTATGTTTCGGAATAATTACAACCGAAAAACAACTCCAAAATCGTAATTCAAAGTATTAATTCCTGCGTTAGCATTTTGCAAGCCTGCGTTAGAATTGTGCCTTAGATTGGGTCTGAAATCTAAAGTAATCTTTTTGATTTTATACGAAATTCCCAAGCCTAAAACATCCGAAAAAGAAAATCCTTTGGACAAGCGTTCGGTTTCGGTATCCGTGTACATCGGACCAACACTTCCCAAAATAAACACGCTCCACGATTTTGAAATTGGTTTCCTAACAATAAATCCAACGGGCAAAACATATTCACGAATGTTTTTGAGTTTTGTAAATCGTTCCCGTCGCTCTTCAAAATTAGGTTCGTCGGGGGTTACAAAGTACAGATTGAGCAATTGATGTGTGGCAAAATTAATTTCAGGGCCAAAAACAAGTTGGTATTCTAAATTTTTCGTGGTTTTTAGCGTACAATAAACCTGCGTTTTAAGACAGCGATTGGTGTACGTGTAATCCGTATTTTTAAGCTCGTTACCCAAACCGTAACTCAAGCCAATTGCAAACTTAGACGTATTTTCTTGTCCAAAAATACAGTACGAGACGCTTAAAAAGATAAGTACGAAAAATAATTTTTGCATATATGATAAGTTATTGCTCAGATTAAATGTCTTATTTTAAAAATTTAAATCTTTTTGCCACGGATTGTACAGATGAACACAGATTGCTTAGTCTCATAGATTAA
>NZ_JBIPPD010000145.1:0-8245 GCF_044368625.1 Flavobacterium sp.
AAAAGCAAGCTGGATGCGGCTAAATTACAACTTGAAAAAGCAAAAGAAAAAAAAGACATTTGCGAGACAGAAAGCCAAGAATTAAGGAGTCAACTTGCAGTTTTTAGGGCAAAAATGGACGGAATTGACAATACCATCTCGCAAACCCAGCTCGATTTGACCGCCCTAAAAAACAGTTTGCAAGACTATTTTGAAAGTCCCGATTGGTGGCAAAAATGGAACGAAAAACCACAAGACTTTGTGGCCTCGATACGTTCATTTTCTGCAGAATGGAAAACCAAATCCGAACAATTAGCATTGGATTTAAACAAAAGCACAACGCTTATATCGGTCCTTGAACAACTGAAAAATCAAGAGAAAAATATTCTAGACGATTTGGCTCAAAAAACGACAAGTACTGCTATTTTAGAAAAAGATTTAGCAGAAAAAACCATTGCCCGAAAAGCCATTTTTGAAGGGCAACCCGCAGATTTGATGGAACAAAAACTTGCAAATGACGTGAGTGAGGCAAAGAATAATGTGGAAAATATTACCCATCAAGTGAATCAAAACGCGGTACGTGAAGCAACTTTAGAAGCTCAAAAAACAGCAACTGTTACCGGTATTGCCAAACTCGCTTTGGAAATAGCAAATGCCAACGCAAAAATAGAGCAATGGCTGCAACTATTCCATCAAAAAACACAACAAACCATTACAATTACTGGATTGCAAACACTTTTGAGCTACTCCTTGGAATGGATGGAAAGCGAACGAAAAATGGTCCGTGAAATAGCCGACGAACAAACAAAAGCCGCAACGATCTTTGAGGAACGAACACAAATTTTAGCCGAGCATACCGCCAAAAAACCTTCCGAGCGACCATTGGAAGAGTTAACAGCGCTACACCAAAATGCTCAAATTGAAAATGAAAATTTTGCACAAGCAAAAGCCAATATTGGATTCAAAATTGCCGAAAATGAACGAAATAAATTGAAAATTGGCGCTTTGTTGGATGCTATTGCTTTGCAAGCCACGATTGCAGACAATTGGAGCAAACTCAACGACGTGATTGGTTCGGCGGATGGAAAAAAATTCCGCCAAATTGCCCAAGAATACACACTCGAAGTGTTGTTGAGTTACGCCAACATCCACCTTAAAGATTTGACCAGCCGCTACAAAATAGAACGCATTCCGAACACGTTGGGGCTTCAAGTTGTAGATTTGGATATGGGCGACGAAATCCGAACTGTGTATTCCCTTTCGGGTGGCGAATCGTTTTTGGTTTCGTTGGCTTTGGCACTTGGTCTCGCTTCGCTGTCGTCGAGTAAGATGAAAGTCGAGTCGCTATTTATTGACGAAGGTTTCGGTTCGCTTGATCCAAATACGCTAAATATCGCGATGGACGCCCTCGAACGTTTGCACAACCAAGGGCGAAAAGTGGGTGTAATTTCGCACGTGCATGAAATGACCGAACGCATTCCCGTTCAAATAAAAGTCAGTAAAAAAAGCAGCGGAAGGAGTTTGGTAGAAGTGGTGGGATATTAGTGAACCTAATTTTATTTTGACTTTTACGGGAAACCGTAATACAATTTAAATCTGCTGGTTTAAGTTTGTACTGTTCAAAAAAACTTTTGTTTTTAAATATAGATTTACTTTTCAATCGATTGATTATTAGTGTTTTTTTTTATAATAGAAATCTACTAAAGTCTTTCTGTCAAAAGGCAAAATTTTAAAAATTTTGATCTTGAAAAGTATTTGACGGTTTTAACAGACCCTCAAAAATGAAATACCCTATCTATTTTCATCCAAGTGGTTTTTTAAAAACGAATTGTACGAAATTAAAACCACAAGCACTGCAGATGAAAAATTACGTTATAAATAGTATTATTTTAGTCTTCACTTCCGGAGCATTATTTGCGCAACGTATTACCTTAAACGAGTTGCAACTTTTTTGTACCAATAAAAATTGGGAAACCACCAATAAAAATTTATTGCTACAGAAATGGGATTACTACAATTCTACAAAAGGAGATGACGAACACTACGACATCATTACCTGGGCAAATGGGCGGAATTATACTAACGACACCAAAGCTACAGCTTGGTTGTACCTGTATAATTATGACGATCTACCTAGTAGAATCATGTACCGTTTCAGGCAAAAAGAATACTACACTGCCATACAATCGCAATTAAAAACGTTTGGTTACACACTTACTGACGAATCGATTTATGATGAAAAGGTCACAGCTACATACGAAAACGCAACGTTTGTTTTAAAAATTGCCTACAAAAGAGAGGTGGATGAAGAAGACGATTATTATTATTCGACTGTTCAAAATAGCAAAAGAACGTTTACAGTATATGAAGCTACTATCTTTAAAAAAGGAGGCGTTTATGATCCAAACAACGGTTTTAAGAAAGACTACGATGAAGACGGAACTTTAGCTTTTGAGTACTTTTTGAAAAATAGTAAACTAGAAGGGAAAGCTACACGATACAATTCTGACGGAAAGATAACCGCACTTTTTAATTTTAAAAACGGCAATAAGCACGGAAAAAACAGTACCTATGAATTTATAGAAGATTCTGAAGTCTACATTGAAACGATTAGTACTTACAAAGACGGGACGATAAATGGAAAAGTGATTGAATATATAATAACTCCCGAAGAAAAATATATTGCTAGTGTGTACACGTATAAAAACGACATTCTTGATGGTACCGCTTTCCAATCTCGAAAAAGTGTGATTCAGGAAATGTCCTACAAAAATAATCTTTTGGAAGGAAGTTATAAAGAGTATTTGGACATGAAAAGTGTTTTCTACGGTGGTTTAGGCAGGATTGATACGCTTGCGATGCCTACTCTATTGCTTTTAGAACAAAACTACCGCAATGATAAGCTGGAAGGTAATGCAATAGAATACGATTTAACAGGTGTTAAAATTGCGGAAGGAACGTACAGAGACAGTTTGAAAACTGGAACGTGGAAGTATTATTATGAAACCATACGTAATGGAGATGGTACAGCTGCCGAAGGATCAGGAAAACTTCATCGTATTGCAAGCTACAGTAATGGCAAATTGGACGGGGTTTCCGAAACATTTTCTGCATCTGAAAATGTCAAAATCGATTGTCCTGAAGATTCAGGCGAAGACGATGAATGCTTTAAAAGAGAGCTAATCTATTTTCATTTAATTTCGAATTACAAAGAAGATGAACTCGACGGTTTTTATGAAATGAAACACAAAAATGGAGACCTATTAGCGAGGGGAAACTACGAGAACGGTATGCGAGTGGGGAAATGGATCCACTACTCAACTTCAAAGTTTTGTGATTTTGAGGGTATTGTAAAATCCTACGAGACGGGAAATTATAAAAACGACCTGAAGGAAGGACTTTGGGAACGAATTGATGACCACAAACTGCTATTAGAAACTTACTTTTATAAATCGAGTAAAATTGACGGAAAACATGTTTCGTTCAAAAATGGACAGCCTGTACTCCATAAATATTTTACAGCTGGAAAGTTCGATAAATTTGAGATTTTAGAAAATGGTCAAATCCATAAAAGTGTGCAGCTTGTAGGCGAAAACACAAGTCAATATAATCTACAAGAACTATTATTTTCAGCAAACGGCACTGAACTTATCACGTTGACTATCAAAAAAGCGGACGGGTTTGTCGTTGAAGGTAGAGATTTTCCAACTGTTTATCAAAACCTTTCGCCAGAATTAAAAATAAAGAATGGCTTGTATGAACTTATTTCTAAAGAGAAGCAAATTTTATCTACCGGAAACTACCAAGATAATTTGAAAAACGGCATTTGGAAGGACGTTTATTTGGACCAAAACGTTCAAATGACGACCATTTGGGAAAGGGGCGTTATAAAAAGTGAAACTTACTGGGACTTAAAAAAACGAGAAGAATTTAGCGGCGAGTTCATTTATTTAAACGTTCAAAATAATACCACAGAGGAGCGAAAAGTTAAAAACGGAAAACGAAATGGAACTACACGTTATAAAGATCAAAATGATAAAACTATAAAAAAGGAATCGTACAAGGAAGGAATCATCAAGGAGTAATAAAAAAAGGCAATATGATTTGCATCAATCTTTGAATGATTTTTAAAAATTGCACTATAAAAAGACCGGTTAAAAAGGATATTTGTTGTAAAATACTTCACTATTAATTCAAAATTCTGACGTAAAAACAGGGTATTGACCTTAACAATTTCATCGACAAACGAAAGTATAAAATGATGTTGTTACGATGTTGAAGGTACGCTTTCTAGCTGAAATACAAGTTTACCAACGCTAACATATGGTTATTATAATTTTACTAAATTATAATAATTTAACTCAATATTATAAAAATATTTGTACTACTTTTGCACATTATCAAATTCAATCCCCATCGGGATTAAAGTAGTATAAGCCAAAAAAATTATTACCAACACTGCATGTATATGAAATCAAATTACTTTCTTTTCCTCATTTTGTTTGTCTTTACTTTAGGATATAGCGCAAACACTTCAAAACCTTTTGCTCTTTCCGCTACAATTACGGGGGGAACTACAGTTTGCCAAAATGCTGCAGCTCCATTAGTCACTTTCACAGGAAGTGGAGGGACAGCTCCTTATACTTTTGTTTATAGTATTAATGGAGGAGCAAATCAATCGATAGTTTCAGGCACGAACGATTTTGCATCTATTAGTGTCGCTACAACTATAATCGGAGAATTCAGTTACAAATTAATAAGCGTTCAAGATGCGTCTGGAGTTGAAGTTTTAACTTTGAATCCCGTACTTGTGAAAGTGATTGCACCATTTACGGTCTCTGCAGGTTCAAATATTTTGGTATGCAGAGGAAACCCAATTAATTTAGTGTCAACTATTTCAGGAAATGGCGCTAATGCAGTAACTTATTCGTGGACAGGACCTAATGGATACACCTCAAATCAGCAATCTCCTACATTAGCTAATTCTACTATTTTAATGTCGGGTAATTATACGGTTACTGCAACTATAGGAAGTTGCTCAGTCCAAGATGTTGTAAATGTTACAGTTCTTGAACCAAAAATAGCAAGTGCTCAGTTACAAGATTATAATGGTAGTGAATGGTTAGTAAAATGTACAGATCCAGGAGCATCAAGTGGATTAGTTTTTATATCTAACGGATTAGCTCTTGATTTACAATCTAATATAACGAGCTACTCTGTAAATTGGGGAGACTCCAGTTCATCAATATTTACATCTACTAATTCTAATTGGTCAACTAACCATCAATATAATGTAGGATTGTATACTTTAACTATTACTGCAAACACTACTACAAGCTGTGTCATCACCAAAAACTACACGGTTTTTGTGGGAAATCAGCCAGCTTCTCCACTAATTCAATTACCGACAAATGCCCAAGGTTGTGCTCCATTTACCTTAATATTTCCAATTTCTGGTGTTTCTGATAATATTCCTGGCACCACCTACAAAATTATTTTTTCCGACGATCCAACTAATCCTTTAACATTCACTCAATTTAATATTCCAACTTCTGTAACAAGAACATTCAACACCTCTTCTTGCGATTCTATATTTACTAACGGTAACAACATTGAAAATAATGGATTTGGAGTGTCAATACAGGCAATAAATCCATGTGGATCTGCGAGTTCTTCATCAGGTCCTATAAGAACATCTGCTGCACCAACAACCCTTTTTACGTTACCTCAAAAAGGATGTCTAAATCAAATAATTACAACAAATAATCAATCTACACCTGGTTCATCTGTAACAGCAACACAATGTAACCCAGTAGGTGGAAGATACTGGGAAATTTCTCCTTCAAGTGGTTGGACGTTAGCAAGTGGAAGTTTAGGAAATAACGGAGGGTTTCCTAGTGATTTTGCAGGATGGATTAATGGATCAATAAATTTAAGTATCAATTTTACAATCGCTGGTACATATACTGTAAAATTATATCAGAGAAATGGTTGTTCACAAACTTCAATCGATACAAAAACAATCTGCATAGAACCCCCATTAACACCCCAATTTACCCTAAACACCAATTCAGGTTGTGCACCTTTAGCAATTACCACCACTAATACAACTTTAGTAACCAATCAATGTGAGGCACCTACTTACAAATGGGAAGTTACCCATGCAGCTGGTTTTTGCAGTACTACCAATCCTACATTTGCCAATCAAACTACTGCAAATGCTTCGTATAATTTTATAGAAGCGGGAACTTATACGATAAAATTAACCACCACAAATTCCTGCGGATCTACTACGACTACCAAAACCGTCGAAGTCAAAAAACCACCCGTAATTTCCATAAATGCAATTACAGCTATCTGTGCGAATGGTTCAATAACACCAACGGCTGAAATTCCAACTTGCGCCACCGCATCGGGAATCGTAACTTATGTGTGGAGTTTTCCTGATGGAAATCCAGCAAGTGCAGCCACTGCAAATCCAGGAGCTATTTCTTATGCAACTCCGGGCGTAAAAACGATCTCGTTAATTGTAACCAACGCTTGTGGCGCTTCTAATACCGCAACGCAAACCTTTACAGTTAATCCAACACCCATAATTACAAATACCGTCTTAAGTCAAACCATTTGTTCTGGTACCGCTACCACACCAATTATTTTGACAACTGCTCCAACTGGTGCGACTTTTACGTGGAATGTTGCGGCAACCGCTGGTATTTCAGGTTTTACTCCATCGGGTACATCAAGTACGATACCCACTCAAACTTTAACAAATACTAATTCAACTTCAGGAACAGTTACCTATACGATTACACCGAAAATCGGTAATTGTACCGGAGTTTCTGTAAATTATGTCGTTACTGTAAATCCAGCACCAGCAATAACTACTCAACCCGCTCCAAGTAACGTTTGTTTAAATGGTACGGCAACACCTTTGACTGTTGTCGTGAATGCCGCGGTTGGAGTTCCAACTTATCAATGGTACAGCAACATTACAAACTCTACTATAGGAGGAACTGCTATTTCAGGCGCTACTTCAGCTACTTTTATTCCGCCTACAAACGTGGTCGGCGAAGTTTATTACTACTGCACGGTTTCTGTGGTTCTTGGAGGATGTTCTAGTTTGACTTCTGCAATTGTATTGGTTAATGTAGTGGCACTACCAACAATTACGACACAGCCTATTGCCTCACAAAACATTTGCGTTGGAGTTTCAATTGTAAATCCACTTTCTGTAGTTGCGGCTGGAGGCATAGGAACTGCTTCTTACCAATGGTACTCCAATACTTCCAGTGCTACCACAGGCGGAAGTGCAATAAATGGTGCTAATAGTGCAACTTATTCACCTCCAACCTTTAATACGGCAGGAACTTTCTATTATTATGTTACAGTAACCTATTCAGGAAACAATTGCGGCTCTGTTACAAGTCAATCCGCTATTATAAATGTTTCTCCTGATCCTACTATTACCACGCAACCACTTGCCACACAAACGTTATGTTCAAACGCCACTCCTACTGATTTAACTGTTGCCGCGTCAGGGGGAAATGGGACTTTTAGTTATCAATGGTTCAGTAATAATTCAAATTCTAATAGTGGTGGAACAGCGGTTTCTGGAGCAACAAATGCAACTTTTACGCCACCCACAAATACAGTCGGAATCAAATATTACTACTGTATAATTATACAATCTACATTGGGTTGTGGGGTAACGAGTGCGGTTTCAACTGTAATTATAAATCAATCGCCTACTGCTTCAATTCCATCGGGTCCTTTTACGTCGTGTATTGGCGGAAGCCCAAATGCATTGACAGTAACTGTTGCAAATGGAGTGGGAACTCCAACCTATCAGTGGTATTCCAATAGTGTAAATAGCAATGCAGGAGGAAATGATATCCCAGGTCAAACAAGTGTCACATTTTCTCCACCAGCACTTACTGCAGGTACTACATTTTATTATTGCCTAGTTACTTTTCCAGGAATAACAGGTTCTTGTGCGACAGTGGCAACGAATACGACTCAGATTATTATTATTGAAGCGGGAGTTGTTTCTATTCTACCAAATGCACCGCTTAACTTATGTGTTGGCGCAACCATTACAGCTCCGTTGACTGTTTCGTATACAGGTGGAACGGGAACAGCTACGTATAAATGGTACGCTAATACAACAAATTCAACTACTGGTGGAAGCTTGATTTCTGGTGCAAATGCTAGTACCTATACTCCTCCTGTTTTTACTACAGCAGGATCATTCTTCTATTATGCCGAA
>NZ_JBIPPD010000146.1:0-8190 GCF_044368625.1 Flavobacterium sp.
ATGACTTCTATGGCTCTTTTGGTGCTTTTTCTACAGAAAAAACTTCTGATGAAATAAATGCAGCTATAAAAACGAGTAGAACATTTAGAACGAAAGAAATAAAATTCTAATGAACTATTTACTTGATACTAATATTTGTATCCATTTTCTTCGCGGAAAGTTTGAAATGGATAAAATACTGAAATAAAAAAGATTGGAGAACTGTTATATTTCAGAAATAACAGTTTTAGAACTACGATTTGGTGCAGAAAATAGTGTTGACAAATCAAAATCGCATAAGGCTGTAGATGTATTCTTGAAAGGTATCGTAATAATTCCCATATACGGCTCCATAAATAAATATGCGGAAGAAAAAGTACGGCTCAATAAACTTGACACTCCGAAAAAACAATGAATTCGATTTATTAATTGGTGCAACTGCTATCGAAAATAAATTAATCCTAGTTACAGAAAACACCAAGGATTTCGAAAGATTGAAAGGTATTAAAATGGAGAATTGGGTTGTTAGAAAGTAATATAAATTATTTTAAATCCGCTACTCCGCCATCCAAACTCGCCAAACTTCATATTAATTTATCAAACTTCCATCAACACCAAAACCTATATTAAAAAAAACCTATTTCAATACCTAATAATCTTTTATATTTGTTTTATTCAAAATAGATTGAATACAATCATATGAAAAAAATCATTCCCTTCGTTCTATCAATTAGCCTTTTATTTTCTGCCTGCAACAGCGAATCAGGTGATTCTTCAGGTATAACTCAAAACTACATTACAATTAATGGGGAAAAACACTCTATTTTTGAAACCGGATTTCCGGTTTCTTTTGGTGGTGGAAATTATACCTCTACACAAAATGGAGAAGTAGCAACTAAAGTGTTTAGACTTAAGATTGAAGATCCGAACAATATCTTTACAAGTCTTCTTGCAAATGAAAATCTCACTAACACACTTATATTCAGATTTATATATGACGCTGATGTTGAAGAAGGAGATAGAACTACCATTGACAATATTTCGCTAATGACTGAAAATACTGTAATTGCGGAATACTTTAGCCCTGAAATGCCTTCTACCTATGCCTTATCAAATCAAAATATTTTTATTAAAATAACTGATGATAAGATAGAGGTTAAGTTTTCTAATGTAACTTACGGAACAGATATTATAGATGGACATTTTAAAACTGACTACTGATTTCTGTTTTGTAATTTAAATGATAATGCTTTAGGTCAAATTTGTAGTGCTCCCACTTTGTACATTAGTCAAAATTTAACGCTAGCATAAACCCATTGTCATATAGTTAAGCCGTACAATTGTCATACCTATAATAAAGAACACCATTACCTCTTCTGCGTTTTATTCAATAAATAATAATCTGCCAAAACCATCGCCGCCATTGCCTCTACAATAGGTACAGCACGAGGAACAACACACGGATCGTGACGTCCTTTTCCTTTCATTTCTACAATATTCCCTTCACTATCAAGCGCTTCTTGAACTTGCATAATAGTGGCAACTGGCTTGAACGCCACCCGAAAATAAATGTCCATTCCGTTCGATATACCGCCTTGAATACCGCCCGATAAGTTGGATTTGGTAGAACCATCGGTATTGTATAAATCATTGTGTTCGCTGCCTTTCATTCGTGCACCACAAAAACCGCTACCATATTCAAACCCTTTTACAGCATTGATGGACAACATCGCTTTGCCTAATTCGGCATGCAGTTTGTCAAAAACCGGTTCGCCTAAACCAATGGGTACATTTTGTAAAACACAAGTTATGGTTCCTCCTACACTATCGCCTTCTTTGCGAATTTGCTTGATGTACGTTTCCATTTTTTCAGCCGTTTCTTCATCAGGGCATCGAACAGGATTTGATTCAATTTTCGAAAAATCCAAATCTTGATACGGTGTATCAATAAAAATTTCGCCCACCGATGATACAAATGCATTGATTTTGATTTCGGGTAATATTTGCTTTGCAATCGCTCCGGCAACTATTCTTGAAACAGTTTCTCGAGCCGAACTTCTACCACCACCGCGATAATCTCGAAGTCCATACTTTTTTTCATACACATAATCTGCATGACTTGGACGATAAACTTCTTTGATATGTGAGTAATCTTCCGATTTTTCATTGGTGTTAAAAATCGTAAAACCGATGGGCATTCCAGTGGTTTTTCCTTCAAAAATACCGGACAAAAATTGCACCTCGTCTTCTTCCTTTCGCTGTGTAACAATAGACGACTGACCTGGTTTTCGTCGCGCTAATTCTGCTTGTATTTTTTCAAAATTGAGTAAAATTCCAGCGGGTACTCCTTCGATAATTCCGCCTAAAGCAGTTCCGTGCGATTCTCCAAAACTTGTTAATTTAAACAGATTTCCAAAGCTGTTTCCTGACATATTGTATTGTTTGGAACAAATGTAAACTATTCGTTTTAAGTTTAAAAATATACTTTAATTATTTGATTGTATCCTGTATCTCTAATTGATTTCTAAGTTAAATGCGAATGTTTTATAAGCATATATTTTTGTTGCATTTCAGATTTAAAATGTGATGGAATTTATCAAAATAACTTTTTAAAACGCAATTTCAATTGCCTTAAAATATGATAATCATTTTTATTATATATTTGCTTTGAAACAATCAAATTTTAAACCAATGAAAAAATTATCACTTTTAGCACTTTTTGTGTTCATTTCTCTAAGTTCGTGTTCGGATGATGAAGGCAATAATACGCCGATGAGTTCATTTTTGCCATTAACTGCAACGTCAGCTTGGGTATATGATGTATTTTTGGAAAACCAAAAAATAGGTCGTGATTCTTTATATGTTAATGGAGAAACTGCTATAAACGGTAAAACCTATCAGAAATTAAGTACTGCCTCGACTCCTACCGGTTTCTATACCACAACCTTAAACAACAATAACGTACGAAAAGAAGGCGATCTACTGTTGCTTTCTGGAACAACTGGTTTAGCGCTTGCCGAATTTTTTCCTGTAAATGTTGAAGTTACTGACTTTGTTATTTTTAAAGAAAATAGCGCAAACAATTCGCAATTGGATGCAATTTCAGGTGTAGTCGAACAAGAAATACAAGGATTACCATTGAAAATTGATTACAATTTAACTTCAAATTTTAAAGAAAGTTTGGCCTCATTTAACGTTCCTGGTAAAGAAACCTACCCAAATGTAAAAGTGATTCAATTGGTCGCGAACTTAAAAGTTACAACTGTGTACACGCTGCCTGTAATCAATACGCCTGTAACAATAACCATTTTAAATCCACAAAATGTAATTGTGTCCACACAGTATTATGCCGAGGGAGTAGGAATGATTTATTCAAAGACGGATGTTAATTTTGAATTAAACGACTTTTCGCAATTTGATGTAGATTTACCAATCCCACAAGAAGGTTCTTCAACTATAGAGGAGTTTTTGGACTAAAGAGTCTACTATTTTTACAATTAGAGACACACTAAAATATTGTAACAAATTTATAAAATGCTACAATGCATTTATTTATTTCAGCACTACATTTGCCCTAGAAACATTAAAAACAATATTATGAAAAAATTAATTTTATCTGCGGTAATGCTAGTGAGTCTGGCTTTCGCATCAAATGCACAAGAAATTAGTAAAAACGCATTAGGACTTCGATTAGGCGATAACGACGGATTTGGAGCAGAAATTTCTTACCAACGAGGCTTGGGTGACAATAATCGATTGGAACTTGATTTAGGAATTAGAAACAACGACGATTACGACGCTTATAAATTAGTGGGTTTGTACCAATGGGTATGGAATATAGAAGGCGGATTCAATTGGTATGCTGGATTTGGTGGAGGTTTAGGAAGCTACAGTGCTGATAAACCAAGGGAAGACAGCGGTACTTTTTTCCTTGCTGCTGGAAATATAGGCATCGAATATAATTTTGATATCCCGTTGCTACTTTCATTGGATATTCGTCCAGAATTGTATTTTGGAGACGAATTTAGAAATGATAATTTTGGACCAGACATCGCTTTAGGTATCCGTTACCAATTCTAAAAAATTTCTTAGAAATAATTAAAAAACACTTACAAAATTGATTTTTTGTAAGTGTTTTTCATTTATTTTAGTTTGAATTTCTTTGGTATAGTTTTAGTAAGTATCAAATTATTCATTTCTCTCCTTAACCAATTATGAAAAAAATGCTGATACTCTTGGCTAAAACAATTTTAGCGCTCATGATATTTACGGCTGTATATCTCTTTTTAGTTTTTGCTATTCCTTATATTCCCGTCAATTCAACGCAAGAATTAAATTCAGAAGACGTTACTGTTTACATTAAAACCAATGGTGTGCATACTGATATTGTAGTTCCTATCAAAACCAAATATAAAGACTGGAGTCAAACTATTCAATTCAGTCAAATAAAATCACAAGATGCTACTATGCAATATATTGGATTAGGTTGGGGCGACAAAGGTTTTTACCTCAATACGCCCCAATGGTCAGATTTGAAATTAAGTACGGCCTTTGTTGCAGCATTTGGACTGGGAAGTTCGGCAATGCACGCCACTTTTTACAAAGAAATCAACGAAAATGAACGATGTGTGAAAATTAAAATTTCGGCTGCAGAATATCAAAATTTAATTTCATACATAGAAAATACATTTAAATACGACACGAATGGAAATCCTATTTGGATTAACGCAACTACCTACGGTCAAAATGATAGTTTTTATGAAGCAAAAGGAGCTTACACGCTGTTTTATACCTGTAATACTTGGGCCAATACTGCATTAAAAGCTATGCATCAAAAAGCCGCTATTTGGACGGCAACCGATAGGGGCATTTTTCAGCATTATCAAGAAAAATAAATGAAAAATTGGTCCGAAATTGGTTTTTTTAATGGTTGAGTTCTTTTTGAGAATTTTATTTATATGCACTTTTAATTTTTGTACAGATGCCGTATATTAGCTGAAAATCTAGAATTTTCAAATGGCCGAACAAAATCAGTACAACGAAGATAATATCCGTTCACTCGACTGGAAAGAGCACATCAGAATGCGTCCCGGTATGTACATCGGAAAATTAGGCGACGGATCTTCTCCAGACGATGGAATCTACATTTTGCTCAAAGAAGTTTTAGACAACTGTATCGACGAATTCGTTATGGGTGCCGGAAAAACGATTGAAGTAAGCATCAAAGACAAAACCGTTTCCGTTCGTGATTATGGTCGAGGAATCCCGCTTGGAAAAGTGATTGATGTGGTTTCTAAAATGAACACCGGTGGAAAATACGACTCCCTTGCCTTTAAAAAATCGGTAGGATTAAATGGAGTTGGAACCAAGGCCGTCAATGCACTTTCCAATTATTTCAGAGTAGAATCGGTTCGGGATGAGAAACAAAAAGCCGCAGAATTTTCAGGTGGAAATTTGGTACTGGAAGAAGACATCATCGAAACTACCAAACGAAAAGGAACCAAAGTAGTTTTCACACCTGACGAAGCTATTTTTAAAAATTACAAATTCAGAAATGAATATGTAATCAAAATGCTCAAGAATTATTGTTACCTAAACACAGGATTGACGATTATTTACAACGGTGAAAAATATTTTTCAGAAAATGGATTGAAAGATTTATTAGACGAAAACATTGCCGAAGAAGATATGGTTTATCCCATTATTCATCTTTTAGGCGATGATATTGAAATAGCATTAACACACAGTAAATCACAATATTCCGAAGAATACCATTCTTTTGTAAACGGTCAAAACACCACACAAGGAGGAACGCATTTAGTGGCTTTTCGAGAAGCTTTGGTCAAAACCATTCGGGAGTTTTATAACAAAAACTTTGAACCTTCGGATGTCCGAAAATCGGTAGTAAGTGCGGTAAGTATTAAAGTTATGGAACCGGTTTTTGAATCGCAAACCAAAACAAAGTTGGGTTCTACCGAAGTGGGACCTGATATGCCTAGTGTGCGGACTTTTATCAATGATTTTGTAAAGAATAAATTAGACAACTACCTTCATAAAAATCCAGAAGTAGCTGATTTATTACTTCGCAAAATTTTACAAGCCGAGAGAGAACGAAAAGAACTTTCAGGAATTCGGAAATTAGCCAAGGACAGGGCTAAAAAAGCCAATTTGCACAACAAGAAACTCCGGGATTGTCGGGTTCATTTAGCGGATATTAAAAATCCACGGTATTTAGAAAGTACACTTTTTATCACTGAGGGAGATTCTGCATCGGGGTCAATTACTAAATCTCGTGATGTTAATACGCAAGCAGTATTTAGTTTGCGAGGAAAACCGTTGAATTCTTACGGAATGACCAAGAAAATTGTGTACGAAAACGAAGAATTCAACTTGCTGCAAGCCGCTTTGAATATCGAAGAAGCAATGGAAGATTTACGCTACAACAACATCGTAATTGCCACCGATGCCGACGTTGATGGAATGCACATTCGGTTGTTATTGATTACATTTTTCTTGCAGTTTTTTCCAGAATTAATCAAAGAAGGACATTTGTATATTTTGCAAACCCCACTTTTTAGGGTTCGAAACAAGAAAGAAACCATTTATTGTTATTCTGAAGAAGAACGTGTGAATGCCATTGAAAAATTAAAACCAAAACCTGAAATTACACGATTTAAAGGTTTGGGAGAAATTTCGCCCGACGAATTTAAGCATTTCATTGGAGCTGATATTCGTTTGGATCCCGTGATGTTGGACAAAGCCACTTCAATTGAAAAATTATTGGAATTTTACATGGGGAAAAATACGCCAGATAGACAGGAGTTTATCATCAATAATTTGAAAGTGGAGTTGGATGTGGTTGAAAAAGATTAACTTTTTTATTCTACAGGACCAATCTCAATAATAAATAATTATGAAATGAGCATAACGGGAAAGCGATGCAATTGAAAATGCTTCGCCAGTTCGCAAGCTCGGGTCATCGAATACCAAATAAAATTTTATCTGATGAGATAAACCCAAATGAAGATATGCGACCCGAGTCCGGATAATTATCGGGACGAATAGGTGAAGTAATTATATATGACCGATAAAAAGCAATAAATATCTACACATGAAAAATAACATACTAACTTTATTTTCTATTATAATCATAACAATTAGTGGTTTAATCTTTATTCATTTCTCCAATGACCACGTGGAATGCGAAACAACTTCGGAAAGTGTAAAAAAAGCAAACGGTAAATTTATAATTACAGAAAAACACATTTGTAAAGAAAAATATAATTTTTAGTTCTTAAAAAGAATAATGAACGAAGACAAATAAAATATCCTACCCGAAGACGAAAGCAGTGAAGCTTTAAAGGAGTCGGTAAATGATTTGATAGTTGAATACTTATTGCCAGAAAACACTTAACTAATTTTTGCCCGTAAATACAAAACGATTTTGCCCACAAAAGAAGAATTTATGCGAATTATTGTCACAAATTAATGCAACACAAATTTCAAATCGATATTTCTAACCAAATTGAAAGTATACACACTTACTTTCACGACTATGCAAATAGGAAAGTAAACTATGCCTATACCTTGCGTAATTGGTTGATTGGAATGTATTTATTTGAGGTAGAACAAAAAGGTAAGGAACGTGCTGAATATGGTGAGAATCTTTACAAAAATATCGCTAACTATTTGAAAAATAAAAAGATAAAAGGAATGTCTTTTACGAACCTCCATTTGTTTAAAAAATTTTTTCAAACCTATCCCTCAATTATTCAGTTATTGCCTGAACAATTTTTATCTACTGAAAATCATAAAATTACAATTATTCAGTCGCTGAATGAACAATTCAAAATAGCTTACGCATTGATTGATCAGCTTGATGTAGAAGCAAAAACAAAATCAATCGCCATCGAAAATCCAAATTTATTTTTAAGTAAGATTAGCTTTACACATATAGTTGAATTTTTAAAAATTGAACATGCTTTGCAAAGAAACTTTTACGAAATTCAAACTATAAAAAACAATTGGACAGTAAAACAACTTCAGCGTGACATTAATTCAATGCTTTACGAACGAATTGGATTAAGTTCAGATAAAGAAATTCTTTTAGATAAATTAAAAAATGATACCATCAGTAATTTTTCAGAAATTATAAAAAGCCCTTATATATTAGAATTTTTAAATATTCCAGAAAGAACTTCTTATTCAGAA
>NZ_JBIPPD010000147.1:0-8175 GCF_044368625.1 Flavobacterium sp.
CATCGGCGGAAACTCCAGCTCCAGCAAACCAAAATATCGAAAAGCAATTTGATGTTCAAAACCCAAATACGCAAACTGTTCAAGCGCCAAATTCAGTGCAAACCCAAGCTGCACCAACAGCACCTGGGATGAATCCACCACACGGACAACCCAACCACCGTTGCGACATTGCTGTTGGAGCGCCGTTAAATTCACCTAAAGGAGCCACGCCTCCAGCACCAACTGCGGCAGCACCTGCACCAGTTCAACAACCTGTACAGCAAGGTCAAGCGACCATTAACAAAGTAGATATGGCTTCGGGAACAACCGCTACTCCTGCGGGAATGAATCCACCACACGGACAACCCGGACACCGTTGCGAAGTTGCCGTTGGAGCACCATTGCCAAAATAAATAATGATTTTTAGAAATTCAAACCTGCAGAAATGCGGGTTTTTTTAGTTCAGACAATTTTACAAAAATAAACCCTAACCATCAAATTTGACGGTTAGGGTTTTGCATTGTGGAGAAGATGGGACTACTTTTGATGCAATCTCTTAAAAGCATTTGCAAAACTTCAATTGCAAATATATTAATAAATATAAGACTTAACGATATTTATTAATAAGTTGATTGTTTTATTTAATTGCAGTTAATTGTATTTAGTTGTATTGTACCGTACAAATATCGTACAATTTGATTATATTTGTATTGCTTTAAAACCTTGCAATATGGCTACAGTTAATTTTTTATACCGCTCGACAAAAGAAACCGCTAATTTGGTAGCTCGTTTATTATTTCGCTTCAATGATAATGATTTTGTTATTGGAGCAAATACAAAAGAAAACGTTTCAAAAGTTTATTGGACAAAACAACATAAAAAGAAGTCAAAAGATATTTTGATTAGTAATAAGCAAGCCGAGTTAAATAGTAAACTAAATAAAATTGAAAACCACATTTTAAAGGCGTTTGATATTGTTAATCCTGATGAGGTTACAAAAGAGTGGTTACAAACTGAAATTAATAATTACTACAATCCACCTCAACAAGCTAAAAGCGTTCCTACTGAATTAATCCAATATTTAGACCATTACAGCGATGTTAAACGCAATGATGTAACAGAAAGCACAGTTAAAAAGTTTAATGTTATAAAGCAATTATTAACAAGGTATCAAACGCAATGCAAAAAAACGTTAATGATTATTGATGTAGATGCAAACTTTAAAACTGATTTTGAAAAATATTGTGAAAGTAAAGACTATGCACCGAATACAATTGCAAGGGCGTTACGATTTATAAAAACAATATGCACACACGCAAAGCAAAACGGAATTGAAACAAGCTACCAATTAGACAGCATAAAAGTAAAGTATCTTAAAATTGACAGTATTTTTTTAACCTCTCAAGAACTTGAAAAAATTGAAACGATTGAGAAAAGTAAATTAACCGACAGTTTAGAAAATGCAAAAGACTGGTTAATTATTAGCTGTTATACAGGGCAAAGAGTTTCTGATTTTATGCGATTTACTAAAGATATGATTAGGCACGAAAAAAACAAAGAGGGCATTTTAAAGCCTTTGATTGAATTTACACAAAAGAAAACGGGCAAAGATATGACCGTGCCTTTGCACCCGAAAGTAATTGAAATACTCAATAAAAGAAACGGAGAATTTCCTTATAAAATAGCTGACCAAAATTATAACGATTATATTAAAACAGTTTGCAGAATTGCCAAAATTACGCAATTAGTACAGGGCAGTAAACGACTGGAAACCGCTCCCGAAAGTGGAATTTTTAGAAAAGAAACAAAACAATTTCAAAAATGTGATTTAGTAAGTAGCCACATTGGGAGACGTTCTTTTGCTTCAAATAATTACGGAACTATTCCAACTTCATTTTTGATGTATGTTACAGGGCATAGTACAGAAGCGATGTTTTTAACCTACATAGGCAAAAGCAACAAAGACAAGGCAATGGAAATGACTTATTATTTTTAAGAAAAAAAAGTTTGTTTTTAACGTGCATTTCGTACATTTCTTACATTGAAATAAAATACTATGATTTTAAAATTAGAATTAAATTCATTAATTGAAAACGGGTGCAGTTTAGAAGTAGCAACCGAATTAATGGAAACGAAAACAACTGGTACTTATAATTGGAATGAGGGAAATTTTTACGTTTCAAAAGAAAATAATAAGGTTTATACAAGTACTGACTTTTATAGAAAAGTTTATTTTGAAAATGGTAGTTTAGATTTCCCTTACAATTGTACGGAGTTAATTCCTGATTATTTTAATTTAGCTTTGATTGATTTTATGCAGAAGCAAAAAACAGTTTTAGGGGTGCTTTTTGATGAAGCTAAGCAATTTGAAAAATTTAAGATTAAAGAGATTGAACGTATTAAAGAACGTATAACAAGCCAAAAAGAGTTTTTAAATAAAATGAAGCATCATAAATTTAAAAGCAAAGAAAACGATATTGAAATTTGTGAAAGCTATATTGATTTTTTACATACTAAAGAATACAAACCTCAAGACCCAAAAGAAAATATTTCAAATTATTTTGATGCATACTCTCAAAGCATTTTTAGTGATTTTTACAAACGAAATGAAGACAAAAGCATAAACGAAAATTATAGAGGAAACTTTTTTGCCGACTGGAATAAAAGAACTGATAAGTTTCTATTTGAAAGGGAAACACTAAAGCCTATCTACAAAGATTTATGTTTGTTTAACAGGCGATTAAGTATGTTATTTGATGAAATTATTGGTTTATTTAAAGTTGTTGACGGTTATAAAAAAACACAAGAAACAAATTATCATACTCAATTATACCTAAAGTTAGAAGCTATAAAACGTTTTTTGTCTTCTGTTGAATTTTGTTGCACTTCAATAAATATTTTGATTGAAGACAAGCAAACAGAAAACGCAATTTTGATGAAAAAAAATTGTAGTCGGCTTTTTATCGAATGTATCGATAGTCTAAAAGAGTTTAAAATTTATATTGACAAAACCCCACTAAAAGCTGATTTTGAAAATGCACTTTCTAATATTGAAAAATCAATTGACTTTAACGAATTAAAGTATTTACAGGACAAACCTCAACAACCCGAAGCCGTTATTCCTGATGAGGTTAGAACAACAAAACGTCGTAAAACTTTACAAGAATTTATAAATAATATTGACGACAAAGAAGCATTTTTAAATGATTTAAAAACTACGTTTCCGACTGAAATAGGTAAAGAGATTAGAGTAATTATAGATAGATTGAAAATGGAAAACATTTTAATACTTGGTGCAAGGGAGTACAAGTCTTTTCTTGAAGTTTTAGGAAAGTACTTTAATAGACATATTGGAGAGTACACGGGCATTCAAAACAAAATGATTATAACAGCTGAAACTTCAGACCCTATAATTAAAAAACTTAATCCACTGATAAAAAATTACAAAACAAAGTGATACAACTTGTAAAACTTGTTTCTAGTTGTATACAAGTTTAAACAATTGAAAATCAATTAATTAGATTTGATTACTTTTTAAATTTGTGGCATAAACTTTTAATAATAAAGATATGTTACAAAATTCCATTTTAAATTTAAGTACCGAAAACTTAACGGACTTAATCGGAAACCTATTTGATGTAAAAATCAATGAACTAAAAAAAGAGTTAATTACTCAATCCACACAACCCGAACCCGAAGACCTAATGACCCGAAAAGAGGTTTTGGAACTTCTAAAAATTAACGCAAGTACTTTATGGCATTATCAAAACAAGGGACGTATTAAAGTCTATAAGTTTGCTAATAAGTGTTACTATAAGCGTTCGGAGTTGATGAATGATTTAATACTTCTAAAAAAATAAAAAGTTATGGAAGCAACGAACAACCATAACTTTGATTTTAAGATATTAGAACAAGGTAAATTTAAACAATTTCAGAACCAAAAGAAAACCATATTTGAATATTTGAAGCAAAACACCGCCACGGCTTCAATGGTATCTGAAGCAACAGGCGTTCCGCAAAAATCTATTTGCCGTTACAAAAGGGATTTAGAAAAACAAGGTTTACTTTATGAAGTTGAAAAAAAGCTTTGTAGCCTTACTGGTTTTCGTGCGTGGTATTTAACCACAAACACCGAGTTATTTCCGAAGTCGAACCAATTAAAAATGTTTTAGACTATGGAAGCAAATAAAGACAATCTTAAAAAACTTATCACAAATGATATTGTACGCCTTACAAGTAGCATTGAACCACTACAAAATACAACTGAAGACATTTTACAGGAACTTACTAAAAGTATTGGGCAAATAGATTTTATGCTTTTAGCATTTCCCGAAAGTGCCGAACTTCAAAAAATCAGTTCAAAATTAAAACTTGAATTATTTGGAAGTTTAATTGACGAGATAGAGCCTATTTATATTGATACTAATAGTAGCGAATACAAAGAAGCTTTTAAAAAATGGCAAAAGGTAGCCAAAGAATTAAGCAAATGCAAGTTGAGTAAAAACCATTTTTTAATACTTTGTATTGAGCAACTTTTAAAAATTGCAATTTCTAATAAATGGGGTTTATGCAAAAAGAACGGTTTTATCTATTTGTATAATGGCAGTTACTGGAGCGAAATAGACAAAGAATGTTTTCAATCTTTTTTGGGTAACGTAGCTTTAAAAATGGGAGTTGAAAAATTCAAATGCAAAATTCATACTTTCAAAGATGAGCTATTTAAACAGTTTATGGCAGAAGCTTATTTGCCTACACCAAAGACCAAAAAAAATAGCGTATTAATCAATTTAAAAAATGGTACTTATGAAATTACACCAACAAAAAGAGGTTTAAGACCATTTGAAAGTAAAGATTTTATAACGCACCAACTACCATTTGAGTACGAACCCGAAGCAACCGCACCACTATTTCAAAAGTATTTAGATGAGGTTTTACCTGATAAGAATAAACAAAGAGTATTTGCCGAGTATTGCGGTTACATATTTATAAAGCCGAGCGTTTTAAAACTTGAAAAAATGTTAATCTTATACGGTACTGGAGCGAATGGTAAAAGTGTATTTTTTGAGATACTTAATGCACTTTTAGGAACTGAAAATATAAGTAACTATTCCTTACAAAGTTTAACGAATGATAACGGTTATTACAGGGCAAAAATCGCAAATAAACTGGTAAACTATGCAAGTGAAATAAACGGCAAACTGGAAACTGATATTTTTAAACAAATGGCATCGGGCGAACCAATAGAAGCACGTTTGCCCTATGGAGACCCGTTTATATTAAACGAGTACGCAAAGTTAATATTTAACTGTAATGAGCTACCAAAAGATGTAGAGCATACAAACGCATATTTCAGACGGTTTTTAATTATCGGTTTTGATGTAACTATTCCAGAAGACAAACAGGATAAACAGTTACCACAAAAGATAATCAATAACGAATTATCGGGAGTTTTTAACTGGATTTTGCAAGGACTTGACCGACTATTAGTGCAAAAGAATTTTAGTAAATGTGAAGCAATAGAGAACGCCCGAAGCAATTACGAGAAACAAAGCGATAGTGTTAAAATGTTTGTTGATGAGTACGAATATACCAGCTCAACCAATTACACGGCTGTTAGTACTTTATACAACCAATATAAAAGTTTTTGCATTGAGGACGGTTTTAGACCAGTAAACAAGTCAAACTTTATGAAGCGTTTACACCATTTCAAAATATTAGTTAATCGTATCAGTATTGGAAACGTGGCTTATATTACAACTGACAAAGATTTAATGTAATGGAAGTATTTAGATATTCATTGGACAAGGGAACTAAAAAGTTTCTTTGTCCTAATTGCAACAAAAAGCGGTTTGTTTTGTATGTAGATACTGAAACAGGATATTATTTAGATGAAGCATTTGGCAGATGCGACAGGGTACAAAATTGCAAGTATCACAAAGCACCACCAAAAGGCAAAAAAGCCTATTTAATAACGTTTTTAGGGTTAAATAACATTACCGATAAAGCGATTAAATTAACCGATTTAAACGGCATTATTGCAATTGTACCAAAGTCGCAAATACTGGAGCAGTCAAAAAATGATTGTTGGATAACTGAATGGTATTTGAAAACCTCAACAATAAATTATTTGTCAAGTGAAAATAAATATTTCAACAGTGATGAAATGAGTTTTATAAATGAGCTTAAAACCATAGAGCCACTACCAACCGTTAAACCGAGTTTTCACAGTTTGGAGTTATTGGATAAAATGTATTTTGAAAATTCAAAAATCGATAATTTAACCGAGTATTTAAAAACAAAATTTACAATTGATGAGGTTTTGAATATGATGAAAAATTATTTCATTACTGGAACAAATCACTTTTGGAATAACGCAACTGTTTTTTGGCAAATCAATGACAAAGAACAAATTCAAGGTGCGAAAATAATGCAGTACGATAGGTTTACGGGCAAAAGAGTAAAAGAACCTTACAATCATATTAACTGGCTACATAAAGCCACAAAAGAACCTGATTTTGTACTTTGTCAATGTTTATTTGGTTTACATAGAATAAATGAAGACTACCAAAAAACCATTGCAATAGTTGAGAGCGAAAAAACCGCAATAATAATGAGTATATTTTTACCTGATTATATTTGGCTGGCAACAGGAAGTAAAAGCAATTTTAAATTTGAATTATTGAAACCATTAAAAAAAAGAAATATTATTGCATTTCCTGATAAAGGCGAATATTACAACTGGTTAAATGTTGCCACCGAATTGAGTACCTTAAATTTTAAAATTGCAGTTAGTGATTTATTAGAGCAAACAGATTTTGAAAACGGTTCTGATTTAGCAGATTATTACTTAAGTTTATAAAAACAAGTATGTTCCTAAATGTTTAATTACTATTTAATAGCTTACTTTTTTCTGTTTCAAATTCCTCTTTTGTTAAAGCACCAATATCAAAAAGCTCTTTAATTTTCTTTATCTTATCGTATTTATCTAAAGATTGATTGCTATAAAGGTTTTCAGTAAATGGAGGTATCACTTCGCCACTTAAAATTGCTTCCTCTATCTTAACATAAAGCTTTTGTTTAAATAATTCAAAATAAAAATTTACACCATTATCAGAAAATTCAATTTTGCTTAAAATGACTTTTTTATTTATAAAATTTACATTACTCAAATTTTTACCATTTAATTTGAAAATAGTATTCCAACCACCCGCAGAAGTTCCAACCACCATAGAATTTAATAGAGTTGACGGTTTGCCAAGAAGTAAAGTATCATTTACTTTATAGACAACGCCTGATTTAGTAGTATATTCATTTTGACTTTTTGCAAAATTAAAAACTAATAAAAAGAGTAACAGATAGTAAACTTTCATATAAATCTATTTTAGATTGACAAATATAAAGCTTTAATGTAGAAACCTCTTTACTAAGCAAACTTGTTTTTTTGGCATCCTAACCCTAATATAACCCCAAGTATAAAAAAGCTGATGCAAGAAACTTTAGAGCGAGATAAAGCTTATTAATAATTATTATTTATTTAAATTTGTATTATTATAATTTTTATCTATAATAGATTAATTTAGACAATATGGCAACTGGAGTTAAAACAGGAGGACGGCAGAAAGGCACACCCAACCGCACCACTAGCGAAGCAAAACAAGTACTTCAAAATATAGTTAATAAGGAGTTAGAAAACATTACTACTTTACTCGACAAATTAGAACCAAAAGAACGTATTGACAGCATTATAAAATTGCTCCCTTACATAGTACCAAAACAACAGGAAATTGCAATTGAAAATAAAGAAAGTGAGTTTAAAAATATTACAATAACCATAGTACCGCCAACAGATGACAATTAATATTAATAACTATGATGAGTTATTAAATTTCATCAAAAGAAATGATATAAGTGCAGTTGATAGTTTGAATGTATTTTGTGAAGCTGTTAATGTAACTTGTATTACGTTTTTTGATGCTGTTACTCAAGAACCGCTTCTAAAAAAAGCAAACGTTATAGAGGAAGCCGAAAAATTTATAAAAGATAGGAGAGAAAATCGACCCGAGAAAAAAGTAATTATTTTCTTTTCTTAATGTTTAGAATGTAAGTTCAAGTTATAAGTGCAACAGATAAATTAAAAACACTTGGAGTTTTCCTCCAAGTGTTTAAGGTCAAAAGCCTAAATTTGTCTTTCATGAA
>NZ_JBIPPD010000018.1:0-25977 GCF_044368625.1 Flavobacterium sp.
TTAATAACAACCGTTGATAAATTGAAATATTATGTAATTGTAAATAAGTTTACATCTCTATATCTGTTAATAAAACTACCAAAGATGCTGATAAGTTTTCTAAAAATAACGCAAACTTTTTTAGGATAATAATATCAAGTTTTGGATTAGGATTTTTATTCGTAGAAACAAACATTAGTTCTAAAATTCTATCTGAACTTATCAACATTATTTGTTAATTTAAGGTTAACTGATTTTCAATAACTTAGAAAACCTTATTAACATTACAAAAAATTAACAATTTAGTTACATAATAATCCTGAATGTCAAGTTATTATAAATAGAATTTTTTGTACCCTATTGATTATCAGGTGTTGAATTTCATTACTACTTTTCTTGGTTTGTACCTGTACATTAAAGTAAATTTGCAACACACAACTAAATATTATTTAAAATGAAAATAGCTATTGGAAATGACCATGCCGGTCCAGAATATAAAAAAGCAATTGTAAAAATACTTGAAGCCAAAGGGATTCAAGTTACCAATTATGGAACGGACACTTTTGATAGTGTAGATTATCCAGATTTTGGGCATTTAGTAGCGAACGATGTCGAATCGGGAGTTGTAGACTTTGGAATTGTTATTTGCGGCAGTGGAAATGGTATTAACATGTCGGTTAACAAGCACGCTAAAGTTCGTGGTGCATTGTGTTGGATGAAGGAAATTGCGGTTCTAGCCCGTCAACACAATGATGCAAATATTATCAGTATTCCCGCGCGATATACTTCAATAAATCAAGCAGTTGAAATGGTTGAGGCTTTTTTAAATACCGAATTCGAAGGCGGAAGACATGCTGCAAGAGTTGATAAAATTGCTTGTAGATAAGATAAATTTCAATACAATTTAACCACTAATTTAGATCTTTTAAAGGTTGAAGTTGGTGGTTTTTTATTTTCAATTGACTGAATTTACATTAATTCAGTCAGTCAACTGACTTAATTTATATTAATTCAGTCAATTAACTGACTGAATTTACATTTTTTAAGTATATTTGTAAGTAAATTTTACATAAAAGTACTTATGAAATTTCTAGAAAGAGGGATTGATGTCGTGTTTAATAAAAAAGTTTTACCCAATAAAGTATTGATTTTATTGGGTGCGAGACGGGTTGGTAAAACGGCTTTTATAAAAAATTATCTCTCCTTAATTCCTAAATCGGACTATTTACATCTTAACGGCGAAGATTTAGACGATGTTAATTTAGTAAAAGAACGATCAGTAAGTAATTATACCCGTCTTTTAGCAAACAAAAAACTCCTCATTATTGACGAAGCACAAAATATTCCTGAAATAGGATTGATACTGAAATTGATTGTAGATTCTATTGAAGGAATTAAAGTGATTGCTACAGGATCTTCGGTTTTTGATTTATCCAATAAACTAGGCGAACCTTTAGTAGGACGGAAAAACACGATTTATTTATATCCGTTTGCTCAAATGGAGTTTTCTAAACAAGAAGATTACAAAGAAACTACTTTAAAATTGGAAGAGCGATTGCTTTTTGGTAGTTATCCAGAGTTAGAACATTATGCGGATTGGGATGATAAAATGAATTACTTGAAAGAAATTGTAAATTCGTATTTACTAAAAGACATTTTGATTTATGAAGGGATCAAACAATCTAATAAAATGCTAGATTTATTGAAATTGATTGCTTTTCAAGTCGGTCAAGAAGTATCGTTGCAGGAATTGTCCAAACATTTGGGAATTTCAAAAAATACGGTGGAAAGGTATTTAGATTTACTTTCGAAAGTTTTTGTAGTTTACAAAGTACCTGGTTTTAGTAGAAATTTGCGCAAAGAAATTACTAAATCAAACCGATGGTACTTTTACGATAACGGTATTCGAAACGCAATCATCAGTAATTTCACCCGGCTCGATTCAAGAACCGATGTGGGTGCTTTGTGGGAAAATTATTTGGCTTCGGAACGGATTAAAAAGCAAAATTATACACAAAAAAGTGTTTCCAATTATTTTTGGCGCACGTATGACCAACAAGAATTGGATTGGCTTGAAGAAGATGTGGACAGATTAGCGGGTTTCGAATTCAAATGGAATGAAAATAGAAAGGCAAAAATCCCAACGGCCTTCGGAAAAGCCTATCCTGAAGCTACTTTCGAAGTCATTAATCGAAACAATTATCTAGATTTTATCACTTAATTGGACAACAGCCCAAGCAATTTGCAAAACCAAAATCGCTACAAATTTTACGATAAAAGAACCCTTACTTATTTTGTGTCTAAAAATGAGCATCGCCAATAATAACCCAACCGAGCCACCAAAAAAAGCGAGTGTAAAAAGTGTTTTTTCGGCAATCCTAAATTTACCGTTTACCGCCAGGTACTTGTCGGAACCTGCAACAGCGAAAGTAATAGCATTAATCAATAAAAAGTAGGTAAAAAAATATTCCATTATCCTAAATGAGGCGCAAATATATTATTTTTAACCATTTTTAATTACTGTTCTTTCAATTTCCTTGATTAAAATTAAAAAAATATTTTGCGAACCTTGCTAAAAATACGCTTCTTTGCGCTAAGAAAAATCAAACAATGAACCAAATTCAATTCATCAAATCAGCAGTAATTACAGCTGATAAAAACATAGAAGCCACGCTTAAATTACTTTCCGAAGATTGTACGATTCCTTTTATTTCGCGTTACCGAAAAGATACCACAGGGAATTTAGATGAAGTGCAGATTGAAAATATAGCAAAGCTTTCTAAACAGTATGACGAAATCATCAAACGAAAAGAGTCTGTTTTAAAAACAATCGAGGAACAAGGACAATTATCGCCTGAACTGAAATCTAAAATTTCCAACAGCTTCGATTTGCAAGAAATTGAAGATTTCTATTTGCCATTTAAAAAGAAGAAAAAAACCAAAGCCGATGTTGCCCGAGAAAACGGTTTAGAACCTTTGGCGAAAATCATAATAAGTCAAAACAACAATGATGTTGAATTTCTAGCCTCAAAATACCTGAACGATAAAGTATCAAATGAAGAAGAAGCCTTGCAAGGCGCTCGTGATATCATTGCCGAATGGATCAACGAAAACATTTATGTTAGGAAAAATTTGCGTCGTTTGTTTCAGCGAAAAGCTGTGATTACAACCAAAGTGGTAAAAAAGAAAGCGGACGAGGAGGAGGCACAAAAGTTCAAACACTATTTTGATTGGAGCGAATCCTTATCCAAAGCACCATCACATCGATTACTGGCCATGCTTCGTGCCGAAAAGGAAGGTTTTATAAAATTTAAGGTAGAAATAGATACCGAAGGCTCTGGAGATGAAGCCATTGATTTTATCGAAGAAACGGTTCTAAAAAGCAAAACCGAGAGTTCCAAACAAGTACAGCTTGCCATCAAAGACAGTTATAAACGTTTATTAGAACCTGCAATTTCCAACGAAACATTACAAGAAGCCAAGACCAAAGCCGATGCGAAAGCCATTGCTGTTTTTGCTGAAAATTTAGGCCAACTTTTACTGGCGCCACCTTTGGGCGAAAAACGAATCTTAGCCATCGACCCAGGATTTAGAAGCGGTTGCAAAATTGTTTGCCTCGACGAAAAAGGCGATTTATTGTACAACGAAACTATTTATCCGCATGCGCCACAGAATGAATCAGTAATGGCTATGAAAAAAATCCGATCGATGGTGAATGCTTATAACATTGAAGCGATTTCTATTGGCAACGGAACGGCAAGTCGCGAAACCGAATTTTTCATCAAAAAAATTGCTTTTGATAAGCCGGTTCAAGTGTTCGTAGTTTCAGAAGCAGGTGCATCGGTATATTCCGCTTCAAAAATTGCAAGAGACGAATTTCCGAATTACGATGTGACGGTTCGAGGATCGGTTTCTATCGGGAGAAGACTTTCGGATCCGTTGGCAGAATTGGTTAAAATTGACGCGAAATCCATTGGCGTAGGCCAATATCAACATGATGTAGACCAAACGAAATTGAAAGAAGAACTGGACAATACCGTTGTTCGATGCGTGAATTCGGTGGGAATTAATATCAATACCGCAAGTAAATCGTTGTTGAGTTATGTGAGTGGAATAGGAGAGAAGATGGCCGAAAATATTGTGGTATTTCGTCAAGAAAACGGCCCATTTGAAGACCGAAAACAATTGAAAAAAGTACCCCGTTTGGGCGAGAAAGCCTACCAACAAGCGGCAGCTTTTATCAGAATTAAAGATGGAAAAAATCCGCTAGACAATTCGGCGGTACATCCGGAAGCCTACAAAATTGTAGAAAAAATGGCGAAAGATTTGGAAATTTCGGTAAAGGAATTCATCGGAAATAAAGAAAAAATCAGTCAAGTAAAACTTGAAAATTACACAACTGCCGAAATCGGAATCTTAACGTTAAAAGACATTCTCAAAGAACTCGAAAAACCCGGATTGGATCCCAGAAAAGCGGCTAAAATTTTTGAATTCGATCCCAACGTAAAATCGATTATGGATTTACGAACCGGAATGATTTTACCCGGAATTGTCAATAACATTACAGCTTTTGGCTGTTTTGTAGATGTAGGAATCAAAGAAAGTGGCTTGGTTCACATTTCGCAACTCAAAGCCGGATTTGTTTCGGATGTAAATGAAGTCGTAAAAATGCACCAACACGTTCAAGTTAAAGTAGTTGAGGTGGATGAAAGTAGAAAGCGAATTCAGTTGACGATGGTGTTGTAAAAATCTATGAAACTATTTTTCAAAAATACGTATAGTTGATTTCTGGAAAATAAAATCACCATTAACGACTTTTCTCAACACCTTTTTTGGGATGTAGACTTGGAGCATTTCGACTTTGAGTTGCATAAAGTGCATTTGATTCACAAAGTTTTAGAATACGGAGTGCCCAAAGACTGGAATTTACTAAAACAATATTACGGTTTGGAAGTTATAAAAGAAGTTGCTCTAAATTTAAGAACCCTCGATGCCGTTTCGCTTTCCTATTTGACCACAATTTTCAACATTGATCAAACTGAATTTAGATGTTACAAACACAAACAATTGTACCCAATTTACGGGAACTCCTAAAAAAAAAGTTAATGGTTCCTTATTTATGGTGCAAAAAAGCTTGATCTATTTCGCTGATGCCGATGCTCAACCAGAACCCAAAATGTACCAAGATTTCAATTTGGAAACTTGCAAACAAAAAATAATTCAAGAAGTACTCCAACTGTAAAACAAAAAATCCCCGAATTTCATTATGAAATTCGGGGATTTACTTAATTTTTATAATAAACAATCTATTCTTCTTTTTTAGAAGCAGGTGGATTTTCTTCTCCTTTAGAAGCATTTTTAAATTCCTTGATACCATTTCCCAATCCTTTCATCAATTCCGGAATCTTTTTACCTCCAAACAATAATAAAATGACCACAACAATCAAAATGATCTCTGTTGTACCGAATCTTCCCATAATCAGATAATTTATGCTTGCGCAAATTTGTAAATATTCAGCAAAGATAAATAAAATAACGTTGCTGTTCGAAATCAACCGTTTTATTTGCTATTTTTTGCTGTGTAAGTATCAAAGTTGACTCTATAAATCAAGTTATGTTCCTAAAATTGACTCATTCCAGAATCTAAAAAAGCTTAAATTACTATATTTGTGAGATAAAACACAACTATGTCGCTCAACCGATTTCGAAAAGACCGTATAAAAAAACAACTGTTTACCAAAAACAGATTGGTCATTTTGAATGAAGAAACCTTTGAAGAAATTTTTTCGCTCAAACTAACCTTAATCAACGTGTTTCTCGTAGCCACATTAGGAACGTTTACCATCATTTTCGTCACCACCTACATCATCGCTTTTACACCTTTAAAAGAATATATTCCGGGCTATTCGTCTTCAAAATTAAAACAAGAAGCAACCAACTTAGCCTTGAAATCCGACTCACTATCCACGCTTTTAGAAAACAACGAACGCTATCTCACATCAGTCAGAAAAGTACTCACGGGTGATGTGGATCATATGAAACTAAACAAAGATTCCATAAAAGCAGCCGAAATTGAAAGCCTTGACACCGATTTAAATCCATCAAAAGCAGAACTGGAATTGCGCAAAAAAGTAGCGATGGAAGACAAATATAACTTGTTTGAAACCGCTAAACCTAAAGTAGATTTAGTTCTTTTTCCGCCCGTTCAAGGACCAATTACTCAAAAATACAATGCTCGAGAAAAACACTTTGCCGTAGATATTGCATTGCCTAAAAATACACCCATTAAATCAGTGGCAAACGGCACTGTAATTTTTGCCGATTGGACGCCAACCAACGGAAACGTAATTATTTTGAGACATAACAACGAATTTCTGTCGGTTTATAAACACTGCGAATCCTTGACAATTTCGCAAGGCGAAGTAGTCAAAACCAGCGAAGTCATTGCCATCGGCGGCACTTCGGGCGAACAGTCCACAGGAATTCATTTGCATTTCGAACTCTGGAAAGATGGATATCCCATCGACCCCACACAATTTATTGACTTTGACTAATTTTTTTATGAAGCCAATCCCGCTTTCCATTTCAATCTTGCTCCTAAAAATGCTTTTTTCCAAGACACAAAAGGAGCTTCCTTTGGTCGCTCTTTTCTGTCAGGAAAAAATACATTTTCAGGAGCAAGGATTTCCATTTCAATCGGGGCTAGAACCCAACATAACGCACTAAAAAATGAACATAAAAACCATAGCCGCCAAAATTTTTGCCAAGAAAATTTACAACACCACCCAAAAATGGGCAGCTCGGCCAGTGGAATCGCAAAACGAAATTTTTAAAAATTTAATTGCTTCCGCAAAAAAAACACAGTTTGGAATCGACCATAGTTTTGCTTCCATTCAAACCATTGCTGATTTTCAAAAAAACGTGCCCATCCGCGATTACGAAGACTTGAAACCTTACGTGGAACGCGTTGTAAAAGGCGAATCGGATATTTTATGGCCGGGAAAACCGCTTTATTTTGCCAAGACTTCGGGTACAACTTCCGGCGCCAAATACATTCCGCTCACTAAAGAGTCGATGCCTTTTCACATCGAAGCTGCTCGAAACGCCATTTTGCATTACATTCACGGAACCGGAAACGCCGATTTTGTTTCAGGTAAGATGATTTTCTTACAAGGAAGTCCTATTTTGGAAGAAAAAAACGGCATTAATTTCGGCCGACTTTCAGGAATCGTAGCCCATTTTGTGCCCAAATATTTGCAAAAAAACCGAATGCCCAGTTGGGAAACCAATTGCATCGAAGATTGGGAAACCAAAGTAAATGCCATTGTTGCCGAAACAATCAACGAAGACATGACCGTGATTTCTGGAATTCCATCTTGGGTTCAGATGTATTTTGAGAAATTAAAAGAAAAAGCAAATAAGCCAGTTGGCGACATTTTCAAAAACTTCAATCTCTTTATTTACGGCGGCGTAAATTATGAACCCTATCGGGCAAAATTTGAAAACCTAATCGGAAGAAAAGTCGATTCCATTGAATTGTTTCCGGCTTCCGAAGGATTTTTTGCCTATCAAGATACTCAAAAAGAGAAAGGAATGTTGCTGCTTTTGAAAGCTGGAATTTTTTATGAATTCATCAAGTCGCACGAATTTTTTAGTGAAAACCCAAAAAGTTATACCATTGGCGAGGTAGAATTAAATGTAAATTATGTGTTGATTATTTCGACCAATGCAGGATTGTGGCGTTACAACATTGGCGACACCATTCAGTTTACGTCGCTAAAACCCTACCGATTGATTGTTTCAGGCCGAATCAAGCATTATATTTCGGCTTTTGGCGAACACGTGATTGGAAAAGAAGTAGAACAAGCATTGAAGGAAGCGATGGAAGGAACGAATGTTCGGGTAAACGAATTTACCGTTGCGCCAAAAATTGCTCCAGCCGAAGGATTACCGTATCATGAATGGTTGATTGAATTCGATTCTGAAGCATCTGGAGAACCGCAAAACGTGGAGGAATTCGCTCTAAAAATCGACGCTGCGATGCGAAAACAAAACATTTATTATAACGATTTGATTGTAGGAAAAGTGCTCAAACCGCTCGTAATTCATCCCGTAGCACCAAATGGGTTTAACAATTACATGAAATCAGTTGGAAAATTGGGCGGACAAAATAAAATTCCACGTTTAAGTAATGACAGGAAAATCGCGGATGAATTATCTAAAATTATATAAATTAAAAAAGAATACATCTTTCTAAACAACAAATAGTACTTTTATAAAAAGTTTCCAAAAATGAAAATAGAGAAAATAAGAATAAAAAACTTTAAAGTTTATCAAGACACTGAGATTAAAGATTTACCGAATATGTGTGTTTTTCTCGGAGCTAATGGATCAGGAAAATCAACGCTTTTCGAAGTGTTCGGTTTCTTGAGTGATGCACTCAAAAGTAATGTAAAAACAGCCTTAAATAAAAGAGGTGGATATAAAGAAGTTTATTCAAGAAATGGAATTGGAGATATTGAAATTGAAATAAAATTTAGAAATCCAGACGTCGATGGAAAAAAACAGCCTTTAATAACTTATGAACTTTCAGTCTGTTTAGGAGAAACAAATATGCCTGTTGTATCAAGAGAAGTATTAAGTTACAGAAGAGGTAATAGAGGGAGACCTTATCGATTTTTGGAATTTACTTATGGAAAAGGAAATGCTATTGTAAATGAAAGTGAATTTGAAACTGCAAAACAAGAGTTTAAAGAGCAAAGAGAAGAACAAACCTTAGACAGCCCCGATATTTTAGCAATAAAAGGATTAGGTCAATTCCAAAAATTTAATGCGATTAGTTCTTTTAGAAGATTACTAGAGAACTGGTATGTTTCAAATTTTCAAATTCAAGCAGCTCAAAATATTGAAGATACGGGTTTGAGCGAGCATTTATCCACCTCGGGAGATAATCTAGCTCAAGTGACTAAATATATATATGAAAACTACCCGGATACTTTTCAAAAGATATTAGATAAAATGAAGGAAAGAGTTCCTGGCATTGATAAAGTTGAAGCTACAGAAACCATAGATGGTCGGATTGTGTTACAATTTAGCGATGGTAGTTTTAAAGATCCTTTTATTTCTCGATTTGTGTCGGATGGAACTATTAAAATGTTTGCTTATTTGGTTTTACTAAATGACCCTAAACCACATCCTTTGTTGTGTATAGAAGAACCAGAGAATTATTTACATCCTGAGCTTTTGATTGAATTAGCCGAGGAGTTTAGAGACTATGCAAATAGGGGTGGACAAGTTTTTATATCTTCCCATTCGCCAGATTTTGTAAACGCATTAGAATTAGAAGAACTTTTCTGGTTACATAAAGACAAAGGCTTTACTAGCATAAGAAGAGCTTCAAATGATAAAGCAATCTCTACATTATTTAATGATGGTGATAAATTAGGATATTTATGGAAGCAAGGATACTTTATTGGTAGCGGACCTAAAAATTAATTTATGGCAAGAATAGAAATATTAGTTGAGGAACCATCAATGAAAGAATTTTTAACCATTTTATTACCAAATATTCTTGATAAATATTGGAATTTGAATGAAAATTACTTTATCAGAAGTTTTGAAGGAAAAAATGATTTACAAAAAAATATACCATCAAAAGTAAAACTTTTAAGCAATTGGAACCACGAAGCAGCTGGAGTTGTTATTATGCAAGATCAAGACAGTTCTGATTGCAAAGAACTTAAAAAGAAACTTTTAGACATTTGTAATCTAAGTGGTAATTGCCCAAAACTGGTTAGGATAATTTGCAGAGAATTGGAATCGTGGTATATCGGCGATTTAGAGGCTGTTAACAAGGCTTACCCGAATTTTAAATACCAAAATTATATACACAGAGCAAAATTTAGGATTCCAGATAACTGCAATGCTTCGGATGAATTAAAGAAAATAGTACCCGAATTTCAAAAAGTAGGTGGAGCTAAAAAAATCGCACCCTACATCAATATTAAGGAAAACAAATCTGAAAGTTTTAAACAAACAGTTACTGGTTTAGTGCGTTTTTTTGAGAGTATAACAGATTGAAACAAATTTTAAAAATTGCGGATTTCTTTACACAAAATTAAAAAAATGCTTTATCGAATTTATTATATATTGATTTTTTTTAGCGTCTTTAGGCTCAATGCCCAAACCAAAGGCGTAGTTGTCGACAGTCTCGGAATGCCCATTCCGTACGTCAGTATCTTTGTCGAAAATGAATCTGCCACAACCACTTCCGAGGAAAACGGTACCTTTTCGATTGACGTTTCGGCGAAAGCCAAATTAATTTTCTCCGCTTTGGGTTATGAAAAGAAAACCGTTTTGGCATCAGATGCTTCCAAGGTGGTGCTCAAAAATATGGTTTTCGAGCTGGACAATATCGAAATTAAAAAAGCCAAAAAACCAAAAACCCTTGAAATCGGAAAAGTGGCCAATGCCATTTTAGAGGCATTTGATACAGGTCCCAAAATTGAAGCCAAGTTTTTTCCGTTCGAAAAACAGTACGAGAAAACAAAATGGATTAAGAAAATCATGCTTTTTACCGACAGTCCGATAGAAGGAGCAAGTTTGAAATTGCATGTGTATTCGGTTGATGCAAATGGATTCCCGGGAGAAGAATTACTCACACAAGATTTGATTGTGAACCTCAAGAAAGGAATTTTCCGACACCAGTTTGACGTTTACGATTTGAATATCGAAATGCCAGAAAACGGTATTTTCGTTGCGTTTGAGAAAATGCGAATCGAAAAAAATAAAGTGGTAAAAACAATACGTGATTTGCGAACGGGAATTGAACGAACCGAAATTTCGTATGCGCCAAAAGTGTTGTGTTACATAGTAAAAAAGCAGTTTTCCTTTTTTTACACGGGCGGAAAATGGATCAAGAAAGAAAATAGCGAACAAGAGGGCGAATCCGTTCAAATATACGAACCATCGCTAACGTTATTGTTATCGAATTAAAGTATTAAATTTTTGTAAAATCAGCAACAAGCTGATAGATTTTAAGGAAGTAAAAATAAAAATCCTACATTTGTGAGTTAGAAAATAAAAACATGAAAGAAATTAAAAATATAACGCGTTCGCGAGCCCAAGAATCTTCTGCAGCTATTGAACGTTTGTACATCACAATGCGGCACTTGTTTAACCGTGGGTTTTACAAGCCAATGGGCGTTTCTGGCGATACACTTCGCGAAGCACTCTTGTTGTTACGGCCTGAAATTTACGGTTCTATTGCCGATGAAAAAGTAGAATTAAACGGACTTTTGTACGTTATTGAACGCTTACCAATAGGAATTGAAGAATGTCGTTTTATCAATTTGACTTCAGACGAAGGATATTCCCGTTCGCATTTTACACCCATCGTTCCTCCCAAAAGAAAGCGCAATTGTTACCGCATTGACGAGGAACAAATGAATGTCGAAATCACTCGTGGACGTTCAGACATTTACGATATTTTGACGCATTTGACATTCATTTTTATCGAATCCCACAAAATTAAAAATTCTGTTTTACTAGACGATTCGGGCGAATTAACTCGGGATTGGTACAAACTCGAACAAGCCGTTTTGCAACCTAAAAAACTAACGCAAATCGAAAAAGAGAAAGCTGTTTCGCATCTTTCTCACATTTTAGGGCGAAGTTTTTCGGAGGTTTTAGATATCTACGACGCTTTTGCCATTGCTGAGAAACCAGACCGGTTCTTACACGTAATTTACTGGTTGGGTAAGTTGGCTTTGGAAGAAGTATTGCAAAACAACAAACGGACAATTACTTTCAGTCCCATTTTGCGGGAACGCTTGGGACACCATATTCACGGCGAAATTTGGGCTACCAATATTAAAGAAGTTTTACGGGATCAAGATTTATTGAACCGACCCATTCATATTATCAGTGCCAACATGCATTCGGTGATGAATTCCATTTTTGCTACTTCGGTATTGAAAAGCATTCCGAAATTTCGGGACAAGGACAATTCAGATATGTTTATTTTTGAAGAGCTGAGTAAATCGGGTGCACATGAAGTTCGTTCAAAAGTAGAAGTCGTGGCCAAAGAATTTGGTATGATCTCGCTTCCCGATACTTCTGGAACCAACATTGACGTTCAGATATTTGATACGGCAAAAATAGATTGGAAGAAAACAGCTTTTCCTAACGCCACTTTCGAAAAAGAATCCCCTGTAATAATTGTGATGGATTATGCGTTTGGAGAACAGGCCTACGAAACCATCGACGAGTTATTGAAACCGTATCGTCCGGAAAAAGACAAGAAAGTATTGCTCAATGTGGAGTCGGTTTCGATAATGGGAAAAGCCGGAATTTTAGAAGGAGGAAAAGGCGATATCATGATTCCTTCGGCCCATATTAACGAAGGTACCGCCGATAATTATTCGTTTGAAAACGAGTTATCTGCCGAAATGTTTGAAGGAAATGGGATTGAAGTTTTTGCCGGACCGATGGTTACCGTTTTGGGAACTTCCTTGCAAAATAAGGATTTATTGAAATTTTTCCACGATTCGACTTGGGGTGTTATCGGACTGGAAATGGAAGGAGCTTATTACCAAAAAGCCATTCAGTCGGCTTCCAAAATCCGAAAAAGCATTAACCCAAATGTTAAAGTACGCTATGCCTATTATGCCTCAGACAATCCGTTGGAAACCGGAAGTACATTGGCCTCAGGTGGTTTGGGAACAACTGGTGTAAAACCAACGTATTTGATTACGATCAAAATATTAGAACAAATTTTTAACATAAAATAATTTTATAAATGAATCAAAATGTGCCGGATAATCAGCCACAAGAAATTGATTTGAATCAACTTACCAAGAAAATCGGTTCGGGTTTTAATAATTTAGGGTATTTTATTTTTAATTGTATTCAGTTTTTTTTCAAGCACGGAATTGCAATTGTTTTACTGCTATTTTTGGGACTTAGTGCAGGTTATTATTTGAAGACGGAACAAAAAAAGTACGATCATAAAATTATAGTTTTACCGAATTTTAATAGTTCTGAATATTTGTACAGTAAGATTAATTTGCTGAATGTAAAAATTAAAGACAAAGACACAGTTTTTCTAAAGTCTATTGGTATAAAATACCCAAAAAAGTTGCGAGAAATTGAAATTGAAGCCATTGTTGATCCCTATGCATTTGTGAAAAACAATGAATCGAACATGAAAATGTTAGAGATGATTGCCGAAGACGGAAGTATGGAAAAAGTAGTCAAAGATGAAATGACTACTATGAAATACGAGTCTCACAAGATAAATTTTACAACAAGGGATAAAATCACCAGAGAAAACATGATTGATCCCATCATGAATTATTTGAACGACAACAGTTATTTCTCCGTAATTCAAGGAAAAATAATTACAAACCTTAAAAACAAAATCGTTTACACAGAGCAAACACTGAATCAAGTCAATGCAATTTTAGATAAATATTCTAGTGATTCGAAAGGTACAAATGCAGCTCAGTTTACTTATTACAACAATGAAAACAACCAGATTGACGATATTTTAAAAACCAAAAGTAATCTAGTAGATGATCTGGGATATTATAAAATTGAGCTAATCAATACCCAACAAATTATTAAGGAGTTAAGTGTAATTGCAAATGTTCAGCGTGAAACAACAATTCCCATCATGTTGCCTACACTTTTTATAGGATTGTATCTTTTTATAGTTTTTTTTGTAAAATTTTACAAAATTCAGAAATCCAGAAAAATAAACGAATTGAATAGTTAATATGAAATCGCCATTAACGGCACGTTTGCGCAAGCATACACCAATAAATGAAAGCGATACCATACATGAACGCTAAAAAACCACTTTTACATATATGAAAGGAATTATATTAGCCGGAGGATCAGGCACGCGATTGCATCCGTTAACGTTAGCGGTAAGCAAACAGTTGATGCCTATTTATGATAAACCCATGATTTATTACCCACTTTCAACCTTGATGTGGTCGGGAATAAATGAAATATTGATTATCTCAACGCCTCACGATTTGCCTTTGTTTAAGCAATTATTGGGAGACGGTTCACAATTGGGATGCCGATTTGAATATGCCGTTCAAGAACACCCCAATGGCTTGGCCGAAGCTTTTATCATCGGAAAAGAGTTTATCGGAACCGATAAAGTAGCACTTATTTTAGGAGACAATATTTTTTATGGAACAGGTTTAGCCGATTTGCTTCAAGCCAATAACAATCCCGACGGAGGTGTAATTTATGCCTATCATGTAAATGATCCAGAGCGTTACGGAGTAGTGGATTTTGACGCCAACGGAAAAGCGCTTTCTATTGAAGAAAAACCACTTGTTCCAAAATCCAATTATGCTGTTCCCGGAATCTATTTTTACGACAATGATGTGGTAGAAATTGCGTCCAATATACAACCAAGTCAGCGGGACGAAATTGAAATTACGGATGTGAATAAATTTTATTTAGAAGCCGGAAAACTCAAAGTCAGCATTCTCGATCGCGGTACCGCTTGGTTCGATACGGGCACATTTAATTCGCTAATGCAAGCTTCACAATTTGTGCAAGTTATAGAAGAACGGCAAGGTTTGAAAATTGGTTCTATTGAAGAAGCAGCTTTCAAAATGGGTTATATCAATGCCGAACAACTCCACAAATTAGCACAACCGCTGTTAAAAAGTGGATACGGAAAGCACTTATTAACCTACTTATAAAAGAGTGTTTCGGTCCCGAGGCTTCGGGATAAAGTTTAAAATAGACCTTTACATAAAATTCAAATTGATTTTTGATATTAACAACTATGAAATTTACAGAAACAAAATTAAAAGGATGTTTTGTCCTTGAGCCAAAAATCATTAACGACACGAGAGGTTATTTTATGGAAAGTTTCAACGAAAACACTTTTCAAAAAGCGGTTGGTCAAGAAGTGCATTTTGTGCAAGACAATCAATCGTTTTCTTCTAAAGGCGTTTTAAGGGGTTTGCATTATCAAACAGGCGAACATGCCCAAGCCAAACTTGTACGGGTGTTGTCGGGGGAAGTTTTGGATGTCGCGGTTGATATTCGTCCGGATTCTGAAACTTTTGGGCAATATGTTTCAATCGTACTTTCTGCCGAAAATCAAAAGCAGTTTTATATACCAAGAGGTTTTGCACACGGATTTTTGGTGTTGAGCGAAACGGCCACTTTTTTTTACAAATGCGATAATTTTTATAATAAAGAATCGGAAGGCGGCATTATTTTTAATGATCCGGTTTTGAAAATTGATTGGCAGTTTAATGAAAAAGAATTGATTATTTCGGAAAAAGACCAGAACCAACCCAATTTAGAAAACGCGAAGAAAGCATGGTAGTTTTAGTAACAGGTGCCTCTGGACAGTTGGGACAATCCTTGCAATTTATTGCACCCAATTATCCCGAAATCACT
Source organism: Flavobacterium sp. (assembly GCF_044368625.1). Lineage (GTDB taxonomy): Bacteria > Bacteroidota > Bacteroidia > Flavobacteriales > Flavobacteriaceae > Flavobacterium. The sequence continues at coordinate 15,421 of NZ_JBIPPD010000018.1, forward strand.
TTTCATTTTTTTAATTCATCCGAATTAAATATAACCGATTTAGAAAATTGTGAGACTATTTTTGCTCAAATCCAACCTGATTTTTGCATCAATGCAGCGGCTTACACCGCTGTAGATAAAGCCGAAAGCGAACCGGAAAAAGCACATTCGATTAACGTGACCGGAGCTCAAAATTTGGCGAAAGCCTGCAAAGAAAACAACACTGTTTTACTACATATCTCCACAGATTTTGTTTTTGATGGAAATGCAACAAAGCCTTATAAAGAGGACGATTTGCCAAATCCAACAGGCGTTTATGGACAAACAAAATTGGACGGAGAAAGAGCTATTCAGGAAATATGGGAGAAGCATTTTATCATCAGAACATCATGGGTATATTCGCAGTTTGGGAATAATTTTATGAAAACGATGTTGCGATTGGGAAGCGAAAGAGCATCACTTTCTGTAGTAAACGATCAAATTGGAACACCAACAAACGCTGTGGATTTAGCGAAAGTTCTAATAAAAATCAGTTCATCTTGTCATGCTGTCCCGAAACTTCGGGATGTTTCAGCATCTCACTATGGAATTTACAATTTCAGCAACGAAGGCCAATGTTCGTGGTATGATTTTGCCAAAAAAATATTTGAAATTCATAAAATTGAAATAGATTTACAACCGATTCCTACCTCAAGTTATCTAACTCCAGCTAAAAGACCAAGTTTTAGTGTTTTGGACAAGAGTAAAATAAAAGAGGTGTATGGAATGGAAATTAAAGGTTGGGCAGAAAGTTTAGAAACACATAACATATTTTAAAAAGTATCCTCGAGAAATTAATCAATTCTTTTATCAATAAAATAGCGTGGTCTTTTCTTTACTTCGAGGTATATTTTTCCAATATACTCTCCAATTATTCCAAAGCAAAAAAGTTGAATTCCACCTAAGAAATACATTGGTAAGACGGTAGAAAGCCAACCAGGAACAAGATTACCGGTAAAAAGAGCAAAAACTGCATATCCGCTCATTATTAAACAAAGAAAAAAGATAACAAATCCAATAATTGTAACCAATTTTAATGGATAATTGCTAAATGAGGTTATTCCGTTCCAAGCAAATGCAGCCATCTTTTTAAATGGATATTTTGACTCTCCAGCAAATCGCTCTAAACGATTATAATAAACTACTTCTTTGTGAAATCCTATCGAGGGTATAATTCCTCTTAAAAATAAATTTACTTCGCCAAAATCAGACAATGCATTAAGTACCCTTTTGCTGCATAATCTATAATCCGCATGATTATGAATGATGTTTACTTTCATTTTTTTCATTAGGTTATAAAATAGTAAAGCAGTATTTCTTTTAAATGAGGTGTCTGTAACTCTCTCTTTTCGGACACCATAAACCACATCGACGCCAGATAAAAATTTTAAAATCATCTCTTCAATTACAGAAATATCGTCTTGTAAATCCGCATCGATAGAAACTAATGCATCAGCTTCATCTTTATAAGTAAGGAGACCTGCTAACAATGCATTTTGATGACCAACGTTGGCAGCAAGTTTTAAACCGCGAGATGTTTTATACAAAACATTACTTTCCTCAATTAATAGCCATGTATTATCTTTACTACCATCATCGACAAAGGCCGCAAAACTATCGTGCGAAATAATACCACGATATATTAGATCCTCTAGGATATTATTAATCTGAGAAGAAGTTTCTTTTAAAACTAGCTCTTCATTATAACAAGGTAATACGATTCCTACAATTGGTTTTTGCATATTTTTTATTAAAAATAAAATTATTCGACAGGTAAGGGAGATCCTTTTTCTGAACCTAATTTCACTATAACTACTTTATCAACTAATTTCACAGACTGTTTGGCTGGCCATACTGGCATAGATTCAATTGAATCTTTTATTTTAAGATAGGTTTCTTTACTGTCAATCATTCGATAATAAGCGATGTCATTAAAACTAAAAAAATTGATTATTCTGTAATTATTGCCATTATCCCAACTAAATAAAGAACCTCCAAATACTTCAGAATCGGGTAATCTAAATCTATCATGTTCCTGATAGGGTAAACAACCATAAAAATATACGTAGTTTGTGGTAACATCGAATTCAGGATATTGCGTTCGAATTTCAGTATCAATCCTTTTAGCGATAGCCTTATCGTGATTGAAAATTTTATAGTTTGAATAAAACAATTGTGTTATGAAATAAATATTCCAAACACAAATAATGGAACAAATGACCAGTATGATTTTTTTATATTTTATAACATCTAAAAAATGTGTGGACAGAAAGGCGAAAACTATTCCTAAACCGACATATAATCTAGGAGGATGATAACCATTTGTAATAAAAAAAGATAAACTGTAGGGAATTAAAAGCAATAAGAATAAGAGGATTAATTTTAGTGCGATATGTTTTTTGCCTTTAATAATTATTATAACTCCGAATATGGAAATTAATGAAAGAAAGATAGTTGTTTTGTTACCATAATATAATTTTCCTTTTAGGTGGTTGAACCATAGAGAATAGAAATCCTTTAAACGATTGTCTGAATTTCCTGAAGCATAGGTTGACAAGAATCCACCTTGCCCCGATGGACAGATAATCTTAACAGAAATATAATAAAGCAAACCGGAAATTATAAGTAGGAGACCAAAAAGAACTGTTTTCTTTATTTCGTTTTTATAACTAAATTCAGTAGAATATGTGTTTTGAAAGACTAACACCAAAAATATTACAACAGAAATTAATATTAACGCTTGATACAAAGCAATTACAAACATTAACATCAATGCAGATAATATAAAATAAATAATTGACTTACCAGAGAATATATCTTTAGAAGATTCCGAAAATAAATTTATCGAAAGCACCGATATAAGAAAACCTAATGGGACAACATCAGCTTGCATAGTAAATATTAACTGATAGGATAACTGCGGAATTGTTAAAAAAAGTGCACAAAAAAGATAACATTTAAATGTGCTAAGTTTGAACAATTTTGTCAACTCTATAGCAGTTAAACTCATTAAAAGAAGACCTAATAATAAGGTAAAGTACGGCGTATGACCTTCAAATATATGATACCGAACCAAATTTGTACCCCAACGTCCTAAACCCATTGAAAAATCCGGATATACAGGTGTTTCGCTATCAATGCTTAGTGAATAATTTGTAAGGCCAAATCCATATGTGATTAAGATTGTACCAATTGAGAAAAAAAGCAGTTTAATTTTTTCAAAAGATATTTGAGTTTCCATAGAGTGGTAATATTAGAGAATAAATTTCAGCTACAAACATACCAATATTTATAGTAATTAAGGAATATATGATTCAACAATTAGAACATTCTCATCTTCAAAATAAAATTAATCTAGCAGATATTAAATCAATTTATTATTATTAATAAGTAAGCAATAAAAGAAACTTTACAAAAAATTTTTTTGTTCGAAAAAAAAATTAATTTTGCATAAAAAATCAACACTGATGAAAACAAAATTTTTAACAACATTTATTGTAATTGCAACGATTTTTGCTAGTTGTAAAGAAGAATCTTCGAAAACTGAGGAGATAGCTACTAAAGAGGCTAATAACTTTAAAGTTATTGTAAATGTTACCATAAAGAAAGATGATAATTTAAGTCTTTTTTATACAGAAGATGGTTCTACCGATTTTTCTCAAATACAGCCTTTATGGGTGGACGTTAAGGGGAGCGATGCTGCACAAGATGTAGTTTTTAATTTACCTGAAGATGCAATGCCAACACAGATACGTTTGGATTTTGGTATCAACAAAGAGCAAGAGACAATTATTATTAATAAATTTTCAATGTATTATTCTGGCAAGTCATTTGAGGCACCTGGAGAACAATTTTATCTTTACTTTGCTCCAGATGTATCTAAAACAGTTTTTGATAAAGACAAAAGAACAATCGATGCAGTTGTAAAAGATGGAGTAAGACAGTATCCATCATTTTACCCAAACACAAAACCAGTTGGAGAAGAGATTGCTAAATTAGTACAATAGTTCTTTCGAAATTAAATTCATAAAATTCATAATATAAACCTTAAATTGCCAATCAGTTTAAGGTTTTTTTTATTTTTAAAAATGGACAATTATACTTCTCAAAAAATAAAAATAGCGTCCTTCCTACTCATGATTATGGTGGTGTTTTTACACAGCTATAACCTAGATAGTAAGCAAGGTAATGAATTGGTGTTTTTTGAAAAAGATTACAATTGGGCGATTCAAAATTTTATTTCCAACGGAATTACCCGAATTGCAGTTCCTTTATTTTTTTTAATATCAGGATTTTTGTTCATTCAATCGCCATCGTTTGGGATTAAAGATTATAAAATTAAAGTTGCCAAGCGTTTCAAAACCTTGGTAATTCCTTATTTGTTTTGGTCACTTTTTGGATTACTATTGTATTTTGTCATGCAAAGTATTCCGCAAAGTCAGGGTTTTTTCACAAAGAAACTAATTAAAGATTATAATTTTATAGAATGGCTCAACGCTATTTTTAACGAACCCATACCTTATCAACTTTGGTTTTTGAAAGATTTGATTGTTATGGTTTTGATTTCGCCCCTAATCGTTTTTGCCATCAAGAAATTAAGAATTTTATATTTAAGTATTATTTTTATTTTTTGGATGTTCAGTCAAGATGCAGTTTTTTTAACCAGTGAAGCACTTTTGTTTTTTTCAACCGGAATGTATCTGTCTCTTTTTCAAAAAGAAATTATCACAATGAAAAGTAAAAAAACGTTTGCTCTTCTCTGGTTGTGGATTTTATTTTTGATTGCAAAAACCCTTTTGCCACTTTTTATCACCAATACATTTTTAGTATCTACTTTATTAAAGGCAAGCATTTTTTTTGGTATTGTTGCGTTTTGGGGGTTTTTGGATCAATTTGGCAATCGTCTGGCAAACAATAAAGTGTTTTCTTTCGGAATGACATTTTCTTTTTTCCTTTATCTGTTCCATGAGCCTTTATTGACCATCGTCAAAAAAGCACTATTTGCGGTGTTATCTTTTAGCACTTTTACTGGTTTAATTATCTATCTTGTAGCACCCATAATAAGCATTACAGTATCCATTTTTGTTGGCGTTATTTATAAAGCAGTAGCTAAGAATTTGTATCATTTTTCAGTAGGAGGGAGGTAGAAAAATAAAAGTATAACGAGTGAATTTAGTATATTTAAAGAACATACTGCACAATCAAAAATTCAAAAATTTTTTTGTTTACGGCACAGGTCAGGCGGTCAATATTGTGAGTCCGTTATTGATTACACCGTACATTGTTTTTGTATGCGGTATAGACAAACTTGGCCTTATCGCCGTCGGACAATCGCTCGCTTACATTCTGTGTGTGATTATCGATTACAGCTCCTATATCATCGGTGTTCGTGAAATTTCGATCAATAGAAATAATCCCAAAGTTTTAGAAAAAATTTTTCTCACGCATTATACTTCTAAATTTTTTTTACTGCTTTTAACGGGTTTAATTTTACTGCTACTGGTCTATTTAGTTCCTTATTTTAATCAAAACCGCGAGGTTATTTTTTATAGTTTCCCCATCATCATTGCCCAATTTTTAAATCCAACTTGGTTTTTTCAAGGCTTAGAAAAATTTTTGTGGATTTCGTTTATCAATGTACTTTCAAAAGTCCTTTTTTTAGCTTCAGTTTTTACGCTTGTCGCCCTTCCAAATGATTTTGTATATGTCAATTTAATTTTAGGTGTCAGTGGTACCGTTGCCAATAGTATTGGATTGATTAGTATTTACAAAGTCAATAATTTTTCATTTAGAAACATAAATTTATGGGAGGTAAAAAAGTTAATTTCAGATGATTTTTCTTTTTGCTTTTCCCAACTTCTTTTTGCCATACGAAATTATTCGTCGGTTGTTATTATTGGTTTTTTTGCAGGCGATTTTGTAGCAGGACAATTTAAAGTCATTGAGCAAATCATCGGTTTATTACGAACTTATTTGCAAATGTTTTTCAAGTTTTCATACAGTTACATTTGTTTAGAAATCAATCAAAATGTAGCAAACGGTTTGCGAATTTGGAAACGCCACAACGGGTTGAATTTTATATTTACTTCGGCTCTAATTGCTCTAATTGTCTTTTTTTCTACAGAAATTTTAGTGTTTTTTAAAGTAACGCTCAATTTGATTCCGCAATTTGAAAATTATTTGCATATTGCACTCATTATACCGTTATTGATCGCAATAACACTGGCAATGGAGCAGCTTATTTTTAGTTTCAATAAAAATAAGCCCTACATTCGGATAACGTTTTTTATAACCTTGTTTCATATTTTAGGTGTGAGTTCAATGATTTTCTGGCAAAATGTATATTTTGTGTTTCTATTTTTAATTGTTACCGAAATATTTTTGATTCTGCTGTACAGCATTTTACTCCAGCCCTTATTCAACAAAAAAAATTAGCATGAGAGATTTGATTAAATACTTTTACAAAAAGTTTTACAATAAATTTAATTACGATGTTCAAAAATCGTTAGTCCTTAATGGCAAAATACTTTCTTCCATTAATAATCAAAAACAGCACATTGAAAGTCTCGATGAGGTCGAATTTCAGGTTTTTTCGCAACGTGGCGAAGACGGAATTATTCAATATCTCATCAATAAAATAGAAATTCCGAACAAAATTTTTGTGGAGTTTGGCGTAGAGACCTATTCAGAATCCAACACCCGATTTTTATTAATCAATAACAATTGGTCGGGATTGGTGCTGGACGGAAGTTCTAAAAACATCGATTTTATTAAAAAAGATTACATCTACTGGAAATACGATTTAACGGCTAATCAAGCATTTATCACGAAAGACAATATTAATGATTTGATTGCAAATTATACCGATATAAAAGACATCGGTTTATTAAGTGTGGATATTGACGGTAACGATTATTGGGTTTGGAAAGCCATTGATGTCATCAATCCGAGAATCGTAATTTGCGAATACAATTCGGTTTTTGGAGCAGAAAAAGCAGTTACAGTTCCTTACAAAGCTGATTTTGTCAGAGGCAACGAGCATTATTCTGAACTGTATTTTGGTGCGTCTTTAAATGCTTTTTGTCAATTGGCTGAACAAAAAGGGTATGATTTTGTCGGAACAACTTCAGCGGGTGTTAATGCTTATTTTGTTCGAAAAGACCTTTCGGCGCCATTCAAAAAATTTACATCGCAAACAGGATTTAATGAATCGGCCAACAGAGATTCTAAAGGCCAAAAGGGCGAATTGTTATTTTTAAGACACAATCAAAGAATGAATGTAATCGAGCATTTACCGCTTTATGATATCAATTCTGAAAAGGAAGAAAGTATAAAATCCTTTTATCATAAGTAATTCCAGCAAACATAAAACACAATGAAAGGTTCTCCGTTTATCTTAACTTAAATCCAATTTGGCCCAATTTCTAATTACATGAAATTAAGTGTTTCCACTAATTTTCCATACCAATTTCTGTACCTGCTTTGTATAGCACTACCGTATTTAAATAACTATGAGCTTACTTTTGCAGTTTGGTCGTTTGCCTTGGTAGTGACTTTAAACAAAATTTATTCAATTCACATACTTAAAATTGTGGGCTGTTTTGTGGCAATATTAGGAGTGGCATTTTTCAGTAGTTTTTTTCGAAGTTATCCTTTGTACCAAATCATTCGAGACATTACCTACTTACTTAAACCCATCATTGGACTTTTAATCGGATACCAACTTTGTAAGTTTGATTCCAAAACAGCGTTTAAAACAATTATTTACACAGGATTTTTCATCGCAGTGGTGCACTTGGTTATACTTGCCATAACTGCAGCACGATTCCAGTCGTTGAGTGTCAATTTGTTGCGGGAATATGGCGGCTACTTTAGTGATTATGAGATATATGTATTGATTATACTTATATTTCACAAAAATTTTAACCTCGAATTCTCAAAGAAGAAATTGTATTTTCTGATATTGGTTTTAGCAGTTTCCAGCTTTTTGTATTTGGCACGAACCAATATGATCCAGTTTGCAATATTGTATGTCGGAATGAAAGGATATTATAAAATTAACAAACAGTCTATTTTAGTAGTTTCTTCCGTAGCCATTGCCGTTTTAGTAAGTTATGCTGCCGTTTTATCCTACAATCCAAAACGAAACGGAAAAGGCCTGGAAGCGTTTTTATATAAAATTAAAATTGCTCCAATTGAACCTTTTAAAACTAAAATTGATAGAGACGATTGGAAAGATTTCAATGATAATTACCGCTCTTTCGAAAATATATTGACCGTCAAACAAGTAACTCACGATGGAATAGTTCCAACAGTTATGGGTAAAGGTTTAGGGGCCACCATTAATTTAGGTCGTCGGGTCCGATCAAACGACGGTACATTTGTGCAGCAAATTGCAATTGTACATAATGGGTACATGACGGTTTTTTTAAAATCGGGACTAATAGGTGTTTTCTTCGTGTTTTTGTCCATTTATTACATTGCTAAAACGCGAAAACCCGAAAATGAACTGTTAGAAAGTTGCAACCGATTGCTTTTAGGTACTGGTTTTTTTCTACTCATTTCATATTTCGTTTTTTTAGGATTTTACTTTAAATTTGATACCAAAGCAGTTTTAGTTGGTTTTATCATCGCAATTATGGAAAGGGAAAGAAAATTAATTAATACAATTGCGCAACCCAAATAATGTTCAATAGAATGCCAAAACCACTAAATATTTTTGTCGACTGCCACGTTTTTGATGGAAGTTTTCAAGGTACTACAACCTATTTAAAAGGGATGTATCTGGAAATGCTAAAGGACAAATCCTTAAATTATTATTTCGCAGCAAATGACGTACAGAAAATCAGAAGTGTTTTTGGCGAACATGATAATGTCCATTATTTAAAATACAGTTCGCACAATAAATTTTACCGTTTACTGATAGACATTCCACGATTAATCAAAGCGAACAAAATTGATTTTGCCCATTTTCAATACATTGTTCCACCCATAAAAAACTGCAGGTACATCAATACCATTCACGATGTATTGTTTTTAGATTATCCAAATTACTTTCCATTATCCTACCAAATCAAGAATAAATGGTTGTTTAAATGGAGTGCCAAAAAATCAGATATTAATCTTACAGTTTCAGAATTTTCAAAGCTGCGAATCCAAAAACATTTCGGGCTTCAAGACATTTTGATCACACCAAATGCCGTAGATCCCATTTACTACGAATCGTACGACAAAGCAGTTTTTAAACAAAAAGTAAAACAAAGCTATGGTCTGGATCGTTATTGGTTGTACATCAGCCGTTGGGAGCCCCGAAAAAACCACGATACGTTGCTTAAAGTTTTTGTCGAAAATCAATTTTACAAAACGTTTTCTCTGGTTTTTATTGGAGATAAATCGATTGAAAATAACGCGTACAACGCCTATTATGAAGCGCTCTCTGAAGAGATTAAATCTAAAATTTTAACATTAAACAAAGTAGATTTCCAACAATTATTGACGATTTTGAGAGGGGCTGATTTATCGGTTTATCCCACGCATGCCGAAGGTTTTGGAATTCCACCTTTAGAATCGATTGCTGCGGGAATTCCTACGGCTTGTTCGAATACCACCGCGATGCAGGATTTTACTTTTTTGAAAAAAAATCAGTTTGATCCCGCGGAAAAAGAAAATATGGCCACAGTTATCAAACAAACGTTAGCCGAAAATCTTGATATTTCAATAGTCGAACAGCTTAAAATGCAGTATGATTGGGAGTTATCTGCACAAATTTTATTGAAGGCAATTAAAAAACAGTAGTTCCAAAAGTTTAGTTTTATTTCAAGTCTAAAAATTATACTTTTGCCTTTCTTTTAGCGTTTTTGATACATGAAAATAGCCATTCTCGGAACTCGTGGTGTTCCCAATCATTACGGAGGTTTCGAACAATTTGCTGATTTTTTTTCGGTATTTCTCGCCGAAAAAGACCATGAAGTATACGTGTACAATTCGCACAATCATCCGTTTCAAGAAAAAATGTACAAAGGTGTTCATATCTTGCACCAATACGATCCCGAATTTAAAGTAGGAACCGCCGGACAATTTATTTATGATTTAAATTGTATTCTCGATTCCCGAAAACGAAATTTTGACATCATCCTGCAATTGGGTTATACCAGCAGCTCTGTTTGGTATTTTCTTTTACCAAAAAAAGCGTTGATTATTACCAATATGGACGGCTTGGAGTGGAAACGAACCAAGTATTCCAAACCGGTTCAAAGGGTTTTGAAGTTTGCCGAAAAATTGGCGGTAAAAAGCAGCGATTATTTGGTTGCCGATTCGATTGGAATTCAAAAATATTTACAAAATAAGTACCAAAAAAAGTCCACTTATATCGCCTACGGAGCCCATCAATTTCTAAATCCAGAGGTGGAAATTTTAGAAAATTATAACGTTCAACCCAATCAGTACAACATGATTTTGGCACGTTTGGAACCCGAAAATAATATTGAAACGATTCTTGACGGTATTGTTTTAAGCCAGACCGAAACGCCCATTTTAGTT
>NZ_JBIPPD010000148.1:0-8137 GCF_044368625.1 Flavobacterium sp.
AAGAATCATCATTTGGGAATTCTTTTACTAGATTGAGTATATTTTGACCTTTAAAATTATCCATAATTCAGTATTTAAAGGAACTAATATACGGAATTTAACTTAATAACTCAAAACTTTTTAATTGATGGTATTATGACATCGCCACTAAAAACAAATTTGCGTTAGCAAATACAATTAAAAAAAAGGCGATTGCATAAACGACCTCTGATAAATAAAATTTACGTTTATGAAAGTAACTTTAAGACAAAGACAGAAAGCAAACAAAATTAGCTTGTATCTTGATTACTATAAAAATGGTAAACGAGAATATGAGTATTTAGGTTTATACCTCATCCCAGAACCCGAAAAAGGAAAGCTAACACAAGCGCAAAGAGACGAAAACAAAAAAATCCTTTCATTAGCTGAAAGTGTTCGTTCTAAAAGACATTTAGAAATTCAAAACGGAATGTATGGTTTCAACGACCAGGAGAAGTTAAAAGGCTTCTTCATTATCTATATGGAAACATTAGCCGAAATGAGAATGGAAAGTAAAGGCAATTATGACAACTGGGATAGCACCATCAAACATTTAAGAAAGTTTTGTCCAAAAGATATTTCATTTGCTCAATTGGATAGAAAGTTTGTTGAAGGCTTCAAAGATTACTTAACCAAAACAGCAAAGACACCTAGCAATAAAAACCTTTCTGATAATTCGGCACACTCCTATTTCAACAAATTTAGAGCAGCTTTAAAACAAGCCGTTAAAGATGGAATTATCCGTTCCAATCCTGCCGAGCAAGTAGATTGTTTGCCACAAGGCGACAGCGAAAGAGAGTTTCTAACGTTAGAAGAATTACAAAGCATACTCAAACACGAATGTGAAATTCCAATCCTAAAAACAGCGTTTGTATTCAGTTGCCTAACAGGTTTAAGATGGTCAGATATAAATAAATTAGTTTGGTCAGAAGTGCAACACTCAAATGATTACGGTTGGTACATTCGTTTCAGACAAAAGAAAACTAAAGGAGCTGAAACATTACCAATGTCAGACCAAGCTCGTGATTTATTAAAAGAAATCGGAGAACCTGAAGAAAGAGTTTTCAAAGGATTAAAATACAGTGCGTGGCACAATCTAAAATTACAACAATGGGTAATGAAAGCCGGAATTAGTAAAACAATAACGTTCCATTGTGCTCGTCATACGTATGCCACTTTGCAACTGACGTTAGGAACTGATATATTTACAGTATCTAAATTATTAGGTCATAAAGACATTAGAACTACTCAAGTATATGCCAAAATAATTGACGAAAAGAAAATGGAAGCAGCTAACAGAATTAAATTAGATTTTTGATATGGAACTAACTATTTTTAAAAGCATTGTTTACGGTGAATTAAAACCCTGGGCAAGCAACGCCATAAATGATAAATTTTAAAGACAAAATCTATCAACAAACTTTATTAAGCCTACACCAACTATAAACGAGTACTTCAAAGCATTAAAAGAGCTTCACAAGGACAAACCCAACTTATTCAAAGAAGATGGGTTAGAAATCTATATGGCGCAACCTAACAACGATATAAGTCACGAAATACTGCATCCATTAGTAGAAGTAACTTTGGCAGAACCGATAACAACGACACAAAAGTTTTATCATTTCCTTTTATTCAACGAAGCAACACGATTGACTGATAGAGTTTTCAAGTCTATGAACAAAGACATTGACGAAATTCAAAAAAAAGAGATCATACAAAACGTTGTAAAGTCGTGCAAAGATATTTTGTTTTGTATTGGAACAGACCGAGAAAACTTTCCAAAAACAGAATTAACCACCTATGTAATACCTCAACTTATTACTAACGTAATCCGTTTTCTAAAAGAAACCGAAAAATTATATCCGCAATATTTGGCAGATTTAGCTTCAACCAAAAATGAACTATTTGGAGAATTACTGAAACAACCAATTCCAGAAATCAATATTGAAAAAACAACTCCTGAATTTCAAACAGTTCACAATATTCTTTTAGGTATTGACAATTATAAATTTGAAAAAAGTAATCGTTTTTCTTTTGGTTTTAATGGCAAAACGGACAACTTAAAATCAGTATTATTTTTATTAAATCGTGATATTGAGTTACTAAACGAAGACAAAACTACAGTAGACGATTTAGTTAGTGTTTTAACAAGTAGAGATTTGAAGATTGGTGCTGCACAAATATTTATAGGATGTGAAACTTTAGAGTTTTCATATATCGTTAAAAAACTTGAACTTTCATTTTCAAATTTTAACCCAACATCCATTGATAGTTCAAACTTGTTTTATTCCAAAAAAGGAAATGCAATCAAAAAGGGAAGTTTATACAATGCCAACCAAAGAGAACCTTATAAAAAAGCAGAAATCGACAACATATTTAATCATCTGTAAATAAAAACAGTTAGTTGTGTTAGATATATGAGTTAGATATAATTATCTAATTAATTACCAGTGTGTTACAAAATAATTTAGCCGTCAGAAATGATTGTTAAACCATTTAAAACGTAACGCAATGAGTAACGAAATTTTAATTTTAGAAAAGCTCGAAAAACTTGAGCAAAGAATTGGAGAACAAAATCTCCTAATGAAAGAAGTCCTAAACTTCAACGATGCCTGCAACTATTTAGACATAAGCGCATCACACCTCTACAAATTGACCAGTCAGAAATCAATTCCACATTTCTGTACTCAAGGTAAAAAACTGTATTTCAAACGTGCTGAATTAGACGAATGGCTACTACGCAACCGTCAAGACAGTACCGACGAAATCGAGACAATGGCAGCTAACTATTTACTAACTCACAAAAGAAAATAAGCGATGCCATTTTACGAACCTTCAGAGAAAATGTTCCAAGAAATTCAAGAGCATTTAAAAGAGATTACTGTTATTCTCAAAAAGAAACAGCAATTGAACCCAGACGACTTATTCTGCGACAATCAAGAGTTTATGAAAATTATGAACATAAGCAAACGATTAGCACAAAGTTGGAGAGACAGCGGATTTATCGGCTATTGTCAATTAGGTAATAAAATCTATTACCGACTAAAAGACATTCAAGAGTTATTAAACGAGAACTATAAACCGAAGAAAAAATGAGTGAAGTAGCAAACAAACAGCTGATGGTAAGCGTTTATAAAGAGTTTAAATACAACTTAGGAGAAAGAACTTTAATCGATGTTCTTCAAGAAATTAAATCTGATAAATACCAAAGTGAAGTAAATTCAATTCGATACGCATTACACAAAGGAGATGAGAAAACAGCCGATGAAATTAAAAGCACCTTAAATGGTTTTACAATGTCCGGCACGTATGGAACAAGTAGAACCAAAGGCAATCTTAACACTTATTCTCAAATAATCGGATTAGACTTCGACCACATTCCAGTTCCAGAACTCTACACTTTGGTTAAGTTAATAAACGACTGCAAATACACGTTCGCATCTTTTATTAGTCCAAGTGGCGAAGGAATAAAAGTATTCATCAAAATCAACTCCAATGCAACACAACACACTATCGCATACAATCAAGTGGCAACTTTTTATAAAAACCTATCAGGTTATGATTTTGATGCAAAATGCAAAGACATTACCCGATTGTGTTTTGTTTCTTATGATCCAGAGATTTATATAAAGGAAGATGCAACAATATTTGAAGTTCAAGAAGAAGCAATACCACTTCCAAAACCGCAAAAAGTGGAAACAACTTCTTTTGAAGCAACGGACACTTTATTGGACAAATGCCTGAAATTCACAGAGCAAAAAGAACAATACACTAACGGCAATAGAAATAACTTCATTCATCTATTTGCATCTAATGCCAATCGTTTCGGGATTTACGAAGCCGATACACTAGACTATTGTACTACCAATTTCGATTTAGACGAAAAAGAAATCAAAACATCGGTTCAAAGTGCCTACAAAAATCAGTCGGCAGATTTTGCCAAGTTTGCCGACTTTGCCAACCGCAAACCTATACAACAAAAAACAATTAGCAAAGCAAAAAATGAACCAATAGACGACGAAAACTATTTACTAAATACACCAACAATTCCGCAATCGGTTTACGACAACTTACCTCCTATTCTTAAACAAGGTGCAGAAGCATTCTCCGAACCAAGAGAAAGAGATACGTTTCTAACTGGTGCTTTAGCAATTTTATCGGGTTGCTTACCAAATGTTACTGGTGAGTATGGTGGCAGAACTGTTTATCCTCATTTGTTTTCTTTCATTCTAGCTCCTGCTGCATCAGGTAAAGGTGCATTACAATCTTCTAAAGAATTAGCAGATAAATACCACGAAGAAGTCCTCAAAAATTCAAGAGAACAAAAAAAAGAATACGACCTAAAAATGGCAGCGTACAAAAAAGCGCAACGTTTCAAAACGAAAGACGACAATACACAAGAAGAAATTCCAGAAGAACCACCATTCAAAGTAGTATACATTCCTGCCAATACCAGTAATGCAAAAATTATCCAACACTTACAACAAAATGACGGTACAGGTATTATTTGCGAAACCGAAGCCGATACATTAGGACAAGTATTCAAAAACGATTGGGGTTCTTATTCTGATTTGTTACGAAAAGCATTCCATAGCGAAAAAATATCTATTTCAAGAAAAACCAATAATGAGTATTTCGAAATCAACAATCCACGTTTAGCTGTTGCACTTTCGGGAACACCTCAACAAGTATATAACATTATTGCATCCGCCGAAGATGGTTTATTTAGTCGTTTTGTTTTTTATGTTTTCAAAACCAACAGCAAATGGATTGACCCTTCTCCGTATGGTTCGAGAGTGAATTTAACCGACCATTTTGCCAAGTTATCAAACGTTGTGTATGAAATGGTTTTGTTTCTCGATAGTGGTAAAACCAAAATACATTTAACCAAAGAACAATGGGACAAATTCAACCCAACATTCAGCGAGTATTTAAGTCAAATCAGTGCCTTTGTTTCCGAAGATGCCCAAAGTATTGTAAAACGTTTAGGATTGGTTTTGTATAGAATGTGTATGATTTTTACAAGTATTCGCAAATTCCAAGCACAAGAACAAGCCACTGATATTCAATGTTTAGATGAAGACTTTGAAACAGCATCGCAATTAATTGAAGTCTATTTAAAACACAACATTCTAATGTTCGAGAACTTGCCAAAACAGGAAGACGAAGAAAATGGGCCTTTCAAAAAAGGACAAAACAAAAAACTATTCTTTGATGCCTTACCAAATCACTTCACACGAAAAGAAGCAGTTGAATTAGGCGCGACCTTCAATATAGCAGAAAGAACGGTCGGTTCATTTTTAAAATCTTGTTTAGGCAATTACTTACAACAACCTGAATATGGGACATATACAAAAATCATCTAAAGTTAAACAAAAACAAAAAAAAGAAGTTAAATTTTACTATTTTTGGAGATTACAGTTTTATTCACAATTTCCATAATATGTCAGACAAACTCGATATGACTTCACCAGACTTGGTAAGCCAAAACATAGAAAAAATAAGAACTCTTTTCCCAAATTGCGTTACAGAATCTGCTAATGGTTTAGCCATTGATTTTGACCAACTAAAGCAAGAGTTATCCAAAGATATTGTTGAAGGCAACAAAGAACGCTATAGACTAGAATGGCCAGGAAAACGTGAAGCTATTGTAACAGCCAATTTACCCATAAACAAAACTTTACGTCCAGCTCGTGAAGAAAGTGTAGATTTTGACAACACCGAAAACTTATACATTGAAGGCGACAACCTAGAAGTATTAAAACTATTGCAAGAAAGTTATTTGGGTAAAATAAAAATGATATACATCGATCCTCCGTACAATACAGGAAAAGACTTTGTGTATAAAGACAATTTTACACAAGATACAGACGAATACCAAGAAGAAGCAGGACTAAAAGATGAATATAATAATCGTCTTGTTGCCAATCCAGATACTTCTGGTCGTTACCACTCTGATTGGTTAACAATGATGTACCCAAGATTAAAATTAGCTAGAAACCTTTTGACAGATGATGGAGTGATTTTTATCTCGATTGATGATAATGAAGTGCATAATTTACGCAAAATTTCTGATGAAGTTTTTGGGGAAGGGAATTTGATAGCACAAATTTGTCATAAAGCAAGAGCTTCTGTTTCTAATGATAAAATTATTTCTTCAAATCATAATCATATTTTATTCTATGCAAAAGACCAAAATATAATTTTTCAAAACAGAAAAAATATTGGATTAAAACCAAATTTAGAAGGTTTTGATAAATCTGATGAAAAGGGTTTTTACAAACTAGTACCAGTTGATGGTCCAGGTGGTGCAAAAAAAGGAAATCCTTATTACGAGTTTGAAGGAATTATAGGGTATTGGAGATTTTCAAAAGAAAGAATGACAGAAATGTTTAAAAATGGACAAGTTGTCAAGACTACAAATAATCTTCAACAAAAATATTATTTGAAAGATGCAGAAAATTCAAGAAGAACTGCTACAACTTGGTGGGACGAAAATCTATACACATCAACTGCAACAGGAAGATTAAAAACATTAATGAATTCAGGAGCATTTGACACGCCTAAACCAATCGAATTATTGGAAAAAATGTTAGAATTATCGAATACAAAAAACGACATTATCCTCGATTTCTTTTCAGGTTCCGCTACCACAGCTCATTCAGTAATGCAATTAAATAGCGAAGATGGTGGAAATAGAAAATTTATTATGGTTCAAGTTCCAGAACGAACCGATGAAAAAAGCGAAGCCTTTAAAGCAGGTTATGATAATATTTGTGAAATAGGTAAAGAACGTATTCGTAGAGCAGCCAAAAAAATAAAAGAAGAAACAAAATCCAATGTTGATTATGGTTTCAGAGTATATAAACTTGACAGCAGTAATATGCAAGATGTGTATTACACTCCCAATCAATACGAACAAGGACAATTAGATTTATTAGAGGACAACATCAAACCCGATAGAAATTCAGATGATTTAGTAGCTCAAATTATGTTAGATTGGGGTTTACCGTTATCACTAAAAATAGAACAAACCAAAATAGCCAACAAAGAAGTATTTAAAGTGGCTGATGATGCCTTGTTATGTTGTTTTGATGAAGGCATTGATGAAGCTTTTGCCAAAGAAATCGCAACGCTAAAACCATTACGAATTGTATTTAGAGATAAATCATTCAAAGACGACACCGCAAAAGAAAACGTAAAACAATTACTGAAACAGTTAAGCCCTGATTCAGAAATGAAAGTAATATAAAAAAATGGAAAATAACGATAACAATTTTGAAGAAGAAATCATTGATATTGAAGATACTTCATCGGGTTCTGATACTATAATTAGACCATTTAATCCTAACGAAATTGAGATTGAAACTCCACCTTATACAGTAGGTTACTTAATTGATAGATTAAGTTTTGAAGAAATAAACTTGAATACAGAGTTTCAAAGAGAAAATAATTTATGGTCTCCTGTAATGCAAAGTAGACTAATTGAATCTATTCTACTTGGACTACCATTACCAGCATTCTATTTTGATACATCAAATAAAAAATGGGATATTATTGATGGATTACAAAGATGTTGTTCAATAGATAATTTTTGTGTGAAGAAAAGTTTCAAATTAACAGGGTTAGAATTTTTGGGATATAGAGATAACAAACCATTTTTGGAAGGAAAATCTTTTGATGAACTAGATAGAACATTACAAAGAAGTATTATTACAAGACCAATTACAGTTAATTTAGTTAAAAAAGCAGACAAAAAAGTACGTTTTATTCTTTTTAAAAGGTTAAATACTGGAGGATTAGAATTAACACCTTCTGAAATAAGAAACGCTGTTTTTCAAGGTATACCTGCAAATGCAATAAAAAAAATGGCTAAATGTGATAGTTTCATTTCAGCAACTGAAGGTAGAATTCCAAGTAAGAGGATGCAAGACAGAGATTTTGTAAGCCGTTTTGTAGCTTTCTATCTGATTGGTTTTCAAAAATACGAGCCAGGATTAGATGATTTTATTAATTCTAGTATGGAATTACTTGATAAAACGGATATTAACCAACTAGAAAACGACTTCAATAGAGCATTAAACCTAGCGCGTGATATATTTGGTAATGACGCTTTTAG
>NZ_JBIPPD010000149.1:0-8133 GCF_044368625.1 Flavobacterium sp.
GCTTTAAAATGCGCAATACAATTGGCTTCACTACTAAATTCGACTCCAAAACTAAAAATATTCATACCCAATAATTTATCTATCAAACAAATATACAAAAATATGAGCAATTACGGATATACATAAAGGAATTGGTTTTTAGGATTGTGGTTTGAGGAATTTTGATTACAAGCTTTACAAAATTGATAGAATTAGACTCCTGGTGGAGTGCTGGCTACCTAGCTTAAGAAAAATCGGGACAAGCTATCAAAGAGAGACAGTCTAATCTTCGCGTTTATTTGTCATAGCTTCGCCAGTTCGAGCAAAGCTCTCGTGTTCGCAGAAATCTAAATGTAATTGACTATTGGAATAATAGACTCCTGGCGGAGTGACAAATAGCTGTGAAGATGCTGGTAATAGACTCCTGACGGAGTGACAAATAGCAGTGAAGATGTTGGACTCGAATTTAGAAATTGATTTGTAAACTTTTCATACTATCATCTACACGTTTATTTGTCATTGTTTCGCCAGTTCGAGCAAAGCTCTCGTATTCGCAGAAATCTAAAATGTTATTGACTATTGGAATAATAAACTCTTGACGGAGTGACAAATAGCAGTGAAGATGTCGGACTCGAATTTAGAAATTGATTTGTAAACTTTTCATGCTATCATCTACACGTTTATTTGTCATTGCTTCGCCAGTTCGAGCAAAGCTCTCGTGTTCGCAGAAATCTAAAACGTTATTGACTACTGGAATAATAGACTCCTGACGGAGTGACAAATAGCAGTGAAGAGGTTGGGTTGAAATATAATTTGAAAATTGGTGTAATAAATTCATTGCGGAGTGACAAATAGCAGTGAAGATGTAGCTTTCATTTGTTAGATAAAATGCTTTAACAAAAGCCTAAGCAATCATTCCGAAGTTTCGGAAGAAGCCTGAAATTTGCCGTCTAGCCCTGACAGGGGGGAAATCCCGATTTTTCATCGGGATGGAAGGATGGCAGGAAAATGGTTTACAAAAACGCACTACCGATTCGCTCCAAAAAAAAAGTACTAAACCGTTTGAGTTGATAAGATTCGATTTTTTCGTAAAAGGATTCATAAACTTATAATATATTTGCAATTATCATTGTGTAACACATCATTAAAACATATCAAAATGAGCATTATTATAAAAATTCATGCCCGACAAATTTTAGATTCAAGAGGAAATCCAACGATTGAGGTGGATGTAATTACGGAAAACGGCGTTTTGGGTCGTGCTGCTGTGCCAAGTGGCGCTTCGACTGGCGAACATGAAGCGGTGGAATTGCGTGACGGCGGTAAAGCGTTTATGGGCAAAGGCGTGCGAAAAGCAGTTGAAAACGTAAATCTTCGAATTGCTGAGGAATTACTGGGAACTTCTGTTTTTGAACAAAACTTGATTGACCAAAAAATGATTGAGCTGGATGGAACGCACAACAAATCGAACTTGGGTGCGAATGCCATTTTGGGCGTTTCTCTGGCTGTGGCCAAAGCGGCTGCCAACGAGTTGGGATTGCCTTTGTACCGCTATATTGGTGGGGTTTCCGCCAATACACTTCCGGTTCCGATGATGAATATTATCAATGGAGGAAGTCATTCTGATGCGCCAATTGCGTTTCAGGAATTTATGATTATGCCGGTTAAAGCCAAAAACTTTACGCATGCGATGCAAATGGGAACGGAGATTTTTCACCATTTGAAAAAAGAATTACACGATAGAGGTTTGAGTACCGCTGTGGGTGACGAAGGTGGTTTTGCACCAAACTTGGCTGGTGGAACGGAAGATGCGATTGAATCCATCAAAAATGCGGTTGAAAAAGCAGGTTACAAATTTGGTGATGAAGTGATGATTGCATTGGATTGTGCGGCTTCAGAATTTTATGTAAACGGAAATTACGATTATAAAAAGTTTGAAGGCGAGAATGGAAAAATCCGTTCGTCGAAAGAACAGGCAGAATATTTGGCTGAATTGGCTCACAAATATCCGATCATTTCCATTGAAGACGGAATGTATGAAGACGACTGGGACGGATGGAAATACTTGACGACTTTAATCGGAGACAAAGTTCAGTTGGTGGGTGACGATTTATTTGTAACCAATGTAACGCGTTTGAAAACCGGTATTGACAAGGGAATTGCCAACTCAATTCTGGTAAAAGTAAACCAGATTGGTACGTTGACAGAAACGATTGCGGCGGTAAATATGGCACACAATGCGGGTTATACTTCGGTAATGTCGCACCGTTCGGGAGAAACGGAAGATAACACCATCGCTGATTTAGCAGTAGCATTGAATTGTGGCCAAATCAAAACAGGTTCGGCTTCCCGTTCAGATCGTATGTCCAAATACAACCAATTGCTTCGAATTGAAGAGGAATTGGGCGATGTGGCTTATTTTCCTGGATTGAAAGCTTTTAAGAAGAGATAAAATCTGACATAGATTTCACAAATTTGCACGAATTTTTAATTATAACCCTTTCAGCGTTTTGAACCCTGAAAGGGTTAATTTTTTTACATTAGTTGTCGATAGATAACAAATGATTCGCTGCAATTTCTTTGATTTTGTAAAGTAAAATCAGTTGCAAGATACTGACCGGAATTAAAAAGAAAAGTCCGATTACAAACAGAAATACCGTTATTAAAGTTGCACCCGTAATAATAATGAAGATGGCGGAAACAGCAGCCAAATTCATTCCCACCTGTTTTTTAAGGCGGAGAACTCCAATGCCGTACAGCACAAAAGCACAACCAATGAAAATACTGAAACCAACCCAAAAAATATCTTCTGAATCTGACGGTTGAAACCAACTGTAGAGGTCAAAAGCATATCCAATGCCAAGCAATATGATCAGTAAAACAGCACTGATTCGTAATAGATAATTTTTAAAGATGCTACCACTTATTACAAAACCTGCATAAAAAATCAGCATTGTCACAAATGAAACAATCTTTAGCGAAACATAAAAGGCAGTCGAAACTTTAATGTTGTCGCTAAATTCTAAATCGGCATCGATGTACAATTCAACAAAACCTAGAATAAAGTAAATGATTCCGACAATAAAAGCCACATTCAATACTTGAAAATGCGATTTGGAGACTTTAAAATCGTGGGGTTCTTCTATCGAGAAAGCCTCTTTTATGGTTTCCAAATTATGATCAAGTGCGGCCAAAATCGTTTTGATAGTATAACTTCTCGGGGTCACTTCGCCCGCTTCAATGCGTTGAATCGTTCGAACACTAATGTTGCATTTTTCGACCAGCTCCTCTTGGGTCAGTCCTTTTTCGTTGCGTAAGCTGGTAAGTAATTTACCTAGTTCTGGTTGTCTCATAATGATCGTGTTAATTTCAGGCAATACTACAAATCTTCGGTTTTCAGCACAAATATATCAAAAGGAATTGACCCGCCATTTACGCGCCACATCGCAAATACCAGTAAATACAGTAGTTGCAAATATTTTTTTAGCGCTTCTGTACATTTATTTTTTATCGTTAAAAAACCAAATTCTAATTCAAAGTAATCAAATACTCATTTACCACTTTTTTGCACCTACAAAATACTATTTTTGTTTCTATCTAATAAGTGGCCATGAAAAGAGTGATAATTTTTAGTTTGCTGTTTTTTTTCTTTTTTGCAAATGCATTTTCGCAGGAGGCTACGGCAGATAGTTTGCAGCAAGTACTAAAAAACAGTAAAGACGATATCGAAAAAGCAAATGTCTTAAATGAACTTGCTTCTGTTTATCAGGATTTCAACCCGAAAATGATGCGGGAATCTGCAGAAAAAGCCTTGGTTTTAGCCCGAAAAATTGACTTTGCTGTTGCGGAAGGCAACGCTTTACTCAACCTTGGTAATGCGGGAATTATTGCCGGAAATTACGCAGCAGCATTAGAGAGTTTTCAGGCTTCTCAAATTGTTTTCGAAAAGGAATTGACCCAATCGTCGAGTGATCAACTTCAAATAAAAAACGGTTTGGCGCGTGCTTACGGAAGTATGGGAATTGTTTTTTCGGAGCAAAATAGTTATGCCAAAGCCTTGCAACATCATTTCAAAGCGCTGAAATTGTATAAAGAAACAGGACAGGAACTCAAAACTGCTCAAATTTACAACAACATTGGTGTGGTTTACGTGTCTACAAATCAGGATTTTAAGGCACTGGAATATTTTTTAAAATGCTTTAAAATTCAAGAAAAAAACAAACTTTCTTACAGTGGCATTACGGCGACTAATATTGGTAAGATTTATTTGAAACAAAGCAACTATCCCGAAGCGTTGAAATACTTCGACTTGGCTCAAAAACGATTTCAGCAGTTTCCAGACGCGAGAGGTTTGGGCGAATTAATGACGCATTTTGCCAGATATTACGAACAACAGAACAATCCATCGGAAGCCGTTGCTCATTTTGAAAAAGCCTTAACTCAATTTCAGAAAATTGATGACAAATTTGGGTCTTCCGATACCTATTATTACTTGGGTCAATTTTATTTGAAGCAAAATGACTTTCAAAAAGCCCTACAAAATACCGAAAAAGCCTTGGCCTTCGCCAAAGAATTGCAGCTTTTGGAGTCAATTCAAAATGCGGAACTCGCATTGAGTACGACATATGAAAAACTTGGGCAAATAAATGAATCGCTGAAACATTTTAAATTGTATGCCGTTGCAAAAGATACCTTGCAAAGTCAACAGAATGTACGGCAATTGGTGCAAACCGAAATGAATGAAGAGTTTGATAAAAAACAATTGTTGTTGCAAAAGGAACAAGAACGTAAAGAAATTGTATTTGAAGAACAAATCAAGCGGCACCGTTTGCAAATCATTTTCAGTATTCTGGTGGTGATTTTGGTATTCGGAATTGTGTTTTTAATCAACAACCGTAGGCAATTAAAGAAAAATTTGATACTTCAAAAAGAACTTGCAGAGTACGAACAAAAAGCTTTGCATTTGCAAATGAATCCGCATTTTGTGTTCAATTGTTTGGGTTCTATATCTAGTTTTATTGTGCAAAATGGCACTGACTCGGCGATAAAATATTTGGCAAAATTTTCGAAACTGATGCGATTGACCCTCGAATATTCGAAAGAAGCCTTGATTCCGATTGACAAAGAAATTGAGAGTTTACAGAACTATCTCGAATTGGAACAACTTCGGTTCAATCAAGTGTTTGATTTTACAATTACCAAAAGCAAAGATATCGAAGACGATTTGGCTTTGCCACCTTTACTTTTACAACCCTTTGTTGAGAATGCGATTATTCACGGATTAATTCCGAAACAAGAGAAAGGTAAAATTGCGATTTCATTTGATTTAGAAAATGATAAATTGTTATGTACTATAATTGATAACGGGGTTGGACTGGAAGCTTCGCAAAAGCTAAAAGAACAATCGGTTTCGATTCATAAATCGATGGCGTTGGATATTACGAAGAAAAGATTAGAAATGATGGAATCGACTACTCAAAAACAATCTTTTTTGACGATTGAAGAAGTAAAAGATGCAGATGAAATTGTTGCTGGAACAAAAGTAGTTTTGCATTTGCCAGTTCAGTATGTGGAGAAGTTGGGATAGATGGACTTGGGGATTGAAAGATTGAAGGATTGAAGGATTGAAAGGTAAATAAAGAAATATATACTAATTTAATGAGCCGGTTTCGGCTCCCCATTTTAAAAGCCCTTCCTTTGGAGAGGTTGGGGAGGCCGAGGGGTTGGGGGAGGATTATGATAAAAGCACTATTAATAGACGACGATGCAAATTTACGGCAAGGTATGAAAGGCTTGTTGAACCGTTATGCTTCAGATATTGAAATTATTGGAGAAGCAGACAGTGTGAAAACTGGAACAATCGCTATGGAAAAATTACACCCCCAAGTGGTTTTTCTGGATATCCAACTAAACGATGGAACCGGTTTTGACATACTGGAACGCGTGGCTCAAAGTCAGGGTAAAATAAATTCGCACATTGTTTTTATTACAGCCCATGAACAGTATGCCATCAAAGCATTTCGGTTTAGTGCGTTGGATTTTTTGTTGAAACCCGTTGATCCGGATGATTTAGAAAAGGTGGTGGAAAAAATTAAATCCGTTTCAAAACAAAAGGAAAGTTTTGAACACATCGACTTGCTGCTGGAAAACATCCGCAAGAAGGTAGATCATTTTAAGAGAATCGCACTTTCAACCTCCGATGGCATCCATCTTTTTGACATTAGTGATATTATTCGGTGTGAAAGCGAAGGCAATTATACCACGTTTTACATCAAAGACCACAAGCCTGTTTTGATTTCAAAAACGCTAAAGGAATACGAAGAGTTGTTAACCGAACACGGTTTTGAATGCATCCACCAGTCGCATTTGATTAATTTGGCGTATTTGAAATCATACATCAAAAAAGACGGTGGTTATGTCGTGATGGGCGACAACAGTAATTTGCCCATTTCGCAAAGAAAAAAAGAACGTTTGCAGGAGTTGCTAAAGAATCTTTAGAAGTTCCCTCTCTTTTGGAGCAGGATTTAAGGAGAGGCAACGAATTCTAATTGAAAGCTTGGAAATTCTCATTAACCAATAATTTATCAATACTACAGTATTAAATTTATACAAAATTAAATATCATGAAAAAATTACTACTACTTTTCTTATTTGCACTATCGCAGTATGTGATGGCACAACCACCAACAATTGTTAGCCCAACACCCTTATCCGTTTGCGATACTAATAACGATGGATTGGAATCTTTTGATTTGACATCTAAAAATGCAGAAATTTTGGGTAATTTAAATCCAGCTGCATTTTCAGTAAGTTACCATAGTGGTTCAATAGCAGCTGCATTTTTAAATATTAATGTACTTGTGAGTCCCTATGTGAACACATTTTTGGGAAGTCAAACCGTTTTTGTAAGAGTGCAAAATAATAGCATTCCAAATAGTTTTGCAACAACAACTTTACAATTAATTGTAAATCAAATTTCTATAAATGCATCAATTCCGTATTATGCACTTTATGAAAATCCTTTCGATGGTGTAGCTAATTTTGATTTAACTTCTCGAAATGCATTAGTGTCTTCCAATGCTAATCATCAAATTACTTACTTCACAACGCAAGCCGATGCTTTAAATGGAACGAATCAAATAGCCAACCCGGCTTCATTTTCAGGTAATCATTTGCAGACCGTTTGGTTTCGCGTTACCGATAATGTTACTAATTGTTTCGCAGTAGGAAGTTATGTCTTGAAAGTTTTTGATTCATCAGTTGTGGTTAACATTCCGGACCCTAAATTTAAAGCGCGATTACTTGCTGCTTCGCCAACAGAACTTATTGCTGCAAGCGGACCAAATAATTGGATTACACTTGACGCCAACAATGATGGCGAAATTCAGGTTTCGGAAGCTTTGGAAGTTACTTATTTTAGACTAAGTGGTTTTTTTCTTTTTGACAATGAAAAAATTACATCTCTAGAAGGAATCAATGCATTTACTAATCTTACCAATCTGGAATGCAACCATAATCTTTTAACATCAATTGATGTTAGTGCATTGACGAATTTGGAAATTTTAGCCTGTTCTTTTAATAATTTGACCGCTCTTAGTTTACAAAATTTTCCCAATTTAGAAGTATTGTATTGTGGAGGCCAACCCTTATCAAATTTAAATCTGCAATCAATTCCGAATTTAAGCAACTTGGATTGTGGGGCAACCTTATTAACGTCTTTGGATGTAACACCATTTAGTAATTTGACAATTCTTGATTGCAGAAATTCCCAAATAACTACTTTGAACGTAACTGGATTAGCAAATTTGCAAACCTTAAACTGTCTTTTTAATCAACTAACCAGCTTAAATTTAGCAGGTTTGAATTCTTTGGGTGCAATGGATGCTTCTAACAATCAAATAACATCAATAAGTTTACAACAAGCTCCTAATTTAGGCGAAATTACTTTAGACAACAATCAACTTACTAGTTTGGATGTAAATGGATTAAATTATGTGTTGATGTTGCGTTGTAACAATAATTTGTTTACGACTTTAAATATCGAGCCTTTGACTGATATTCAAGAGTTTAGATGTAGTGAAAATAGCTTATTGGAAACTTTATTTATAAAAAACGGGATTGACGAATTTATTTGGGCAGCAAATTGTCCTAATC
>NZ_JBIPPD010000150.1:0-8095 GCF_044368625.1 Flavobacterium sp.
TATTGCCACTTTTTTTTACCTAAATATACTCTTTTTGGCAATTTAACTTCGCTTTTTATTACTATTTTTATATACAAGTTATTAACAGACAGATTGTTATAACATATTTAAGGAATGACTAAATACTTTTGACAACATTTAGAGAAGCTGAAACGTCCCGAAAAGTCGGGACAGCTTGACAAAAAATGAGATTTTTTAGACACCCTTTTAACAAAAATAAATCTACTGTTTCCGTAATTTTTTCTCCACAAACAACGGTACAGTTTCATCAATTTCAGAGAATTCTAGTGCTTTTTGCTCTTTCAATCTATCAGTAAACAACACACCATTTAAATGATCGTATTCGTGCTGAAAAACGACCGCGGTAAAACCTTCGACTATTTCTTCGTGAAAATTACCGTCTTTATCCAAATACGCGACTTGGATGGTATAATTACGCAACACTTCACCACTAATATCCGGAATCGAAAGGCAACCTTCCATACCTTTTCGCAGTAATGCCGAACGCCACGTAATTTTAGGATTGATGTACAATTCGAAGGGTTCGCCGACTTTGTCAAAACGTTGTACCCAAAACAAATTCCGGTTGATACCTACCTGAGGTGTCGCAATTCCGATTCCCGGATTGGCAGGATCTCGCATGGATAGAAACATTCTTTCTGCTAGAACAGGCAACAATGCATCCTTTGGATCCACATCGGTAGAAACGCTGGTCAAGATTTTCAACTCCTTTTCGTCGGTAATTTGAATCACTTTCAGCATCGTTTTAACATCTCCCGATTGGATGAGCTTTTTTTCTTCACTGCTGAATTTTTGTGCAGAAAGGTTAGTTGCAATGAAAAGGAATAGGAGTGTTAGGGTTGTGTTTTTCATATAAAAAATACATATAATGAAGCATTTAAAATAAAAATACCCCAAAGAAACGATTGTTTTTCGGGGTAAGTTTAGTAATTTTTTTCTACGATGTATATTCTGATTTGTTCGAAATTCTTTTTAAGACATCCTCAATGAGTTCGTCAGTTAAACCCACAGTTGCACTCGTTTGAATTAATTGCTCTTTTAAAAAATCAGGTAATGCATTTAAAGATTTATCATCATCGATGATTATAAATTCTTCATCTATCGTATTTGTGTGTAACCAATTCAATATTTCTTCTTTTCGACTTAAATGGTTTGTATTTTCCGAAAGACGATCAATCGTATTGGTTTTAATACCTCTTTCCTCAAAGATGTTTTTCCACTGTTCTAATGTGTAAGTAAATTTGTGAGAAGTAGTT
The DNA here is from genome assembly GCF_044368625.1 of Flavobacterium sp. Lineage (GTDB taxonomy): Bacteria > Bacteroidota > Bacteroidia > Flavobacteriales > Flavobacteriaceae > Flavobacterium. Next base: position 1,278 of record NZ_JBIPPD010000150.1, read on the forward strand.
AGCACGATAGTAGCACCTGTTTCAAAGATAATTCTTTGAAGTGCTTGAGTAGCTCTATGGCTAAATGTTGGAAAGCCATCATTTAAAAATTCAGGTCTTTTCCAAGAGTTAGCAGGAACCATTACGCCATCTATGTCTAACAATATTAACATGTTACAAAGTTACTTTATTTTAATTCATGATTAATGAATCGAATTCGTGGAATTAAATCTAAGATCATTCGTGAAAATTTACTTCGTCTGTTCGCTGTCGCTCGGGTGTGCAATTCGTGTCAAATTCTTCCTCATTCTTTTTAAATCCCCGCCACCGCTTTAATTTCATCAATAATCCTCAAAGCCAAATCATCCGCTTTTTCTTGCGAAGCCGCTTCGGTATAGATCCGAATAATCGGTTCCGTATTGGATTTTCGCAAATGCACCCAGTTTTCAGCAAAATCAATCTTCACACCGTCGATTGTAGTGATTTCTTCCATTTTGTATTTTTCGGTCATCGCTTCCAAAATCGCATCCACGTCAATTTGAGGCGTCAATTCAATTTTGTTTTTGCTCATGTAATATTCAGGATACGAAGCCCGTAACTCAGAAACCTTCATTTTTTTGTGTGCCAAATGCGTCAAAAACAACGCAGCTCCCACAATCGAATCCCTGCCGTAATGCGAGGCCGGATAAATGATGCCACCGTTTCCTTCACCACCAATAATGGCATTGTTTTTCTTCATCAATTCCACCACGTTCACTTCTCCCACAGCACTGGCTTCGTAAGTGCCACCGTGCTTCACCGTCACATCCCGCAAGGCTCGAGAAGACGACATATTCGAAACGGTATTGCCAGGTGTTTTGCCCAAAACATAGTCAGCCACAGCTACTAAAGTGTACTCTTCGCCAAACATTTCTCCGTCTTCACAGATGAAAGCCAAACGGTCCACATCAGGATCGACCACAATTCCTAAGTCGGCTTTTTCTTTGACTACCAATTCAGAAATGTCGGTTAAATGCTCTTTTAAAGGTTCTGGATTGTGCGGAAAATGTCCGGTGGGGTCGCAATATAATTTCACTACTTCCACACCCATAAGTTCCAGCAACTTAGGAATGATAATGCCTCCCGAAGAATTCACAGCATCCACCACCACTTTAAATTTGGCCGCTTTCACCGCTTCCACATCTACCAACTCCATGTTCAAAACCTCGTCGATATGAATGTCCATAAAAGCATCGTTCGAAGTAATTTCGCCCAAATCGTCTACTTCTGCAAAAAGGAAATCCTCGTTTTCGGCAATTTCTAGAATTTTTGCACCCTCAGCACCATTTAGGAATTCTCCTTTTTCGTTCAGTAATTTCAGCGCGTTCCATTGTTTCGGGTTGTGACTCGCCGTCAATATAATGCCGCCATCTGCCAATTCCAACGGAACTGCAATTTCAACCGTTGGCGTTGTGGAAAGTCCTAAATCGATAACGTCTATACCCAAACCAATCAATGTATTGACCACAAGATTGTGAATCATCGCGCCAGAAATCCGTGCATCACGCCCTACGACCACGATTAATTTGTCTTTTTGCGAATACTTTTTCAGCCACGTGCCGTAAGCCGAAGCAAATTTTACCGCATCCACAGGCGTAAGATTGTCGCCCACCGTGCCGCCGATGGTTCCTCTAATTCCAGATATTGATTTTATTAACGTCATAACTTTGTTTTGTTTTATGACAAATATAATAATTGCATTCAGAACTTCTAGTAAACCGATGGCTTAAATCAACCAAGCACGTTACGAAATTGTTGTTTTTTCAGGAGCTTATTCCAGCTATTCACAGCAAGTCCTCAGCAAAAAGCTTGTTTTTCCAAGCTCAAAAAGGAGCTTCTAGGGTCGCTCTTTTTGAGCAGGAAAAACTACGCTTTTTGCCTCCGGGCTTTCCCCCGAAGCTTCGGGGCTATCTGGGCTAAAAAAGTGGTAATGCTAATTTTTTGCAGACCATACACGTGTTACCTGCTTTTCCAATGTCTTTTCTTTCACAATAACGAAGTGCGGTAGCTAAATCATTTAAAATGTTTTGTACGGTTTTAATATCCTAATCGAATTTTTAAGCCCTCCATTCACTAAACTGTCCCTCAGCTTGTTCCATAATCTCTTGGAGAATACCATTCAATTCTGAGATGCTTACTTTGCCTCGCAGTTCTTTTTTTACCGCTAAACGAATGGCTGCTTTGGCATCTTCCTTATTCATCCAATCGATTTGCAAGTTGCTTTTTACTGCTTTTACAACAGCATGAACCACGTTCTGAATCGGTCCTGATTCGTTAATGATTTCTTTCTTTGCTGCAATAATATCATAAAATGCCAATTCCTCGTCCGACAAACCTAGTTCCGATTTACGCTTGTCTTCGTCTTGCATTTCTTGGGCTCTGTGCACCAATTCCGCAATAGCCGTGTACGAATCAATTGCATTTAAATGATACCGTTCAATAACCTTTTCAATTTCTTCTTTTAATGAGGTATATTTTTTAATGTTTTTTGGCATTCGGAGTTTTACTTCATCTTTTAAAATGTTTTTTAACAACTCTATTTTAATCGCCATACTGTCTTTATCCTTTTTAGCACCCAACAAAAAGGTTTCGTCTAAAATCGAAATATCAGCTCGTTCAATGCCTGCCATGGCAAAAACATCAATAATATCATCCGATTCTATACTTCGACTGATTAATTCTTTAACTTCGTTTGCTGCATTGCGTTTGCCTGATTTAACCGATTTGGCATTTCTAATCGCTTTAGATAAATGTTGTGCAAACAGTACATCAATAGCAAAATCCTGAATCTCCGGTTGTGATTTCACGATAGACAATAAGCCTGTCAGTTTCTTTTCTTCCAGCATGTATTGATTGGCCACCTCATCAAATTTTATAATGCGACTCAAGGCACTACGAACCAACAACATTTTATCGTTGTCACGCAATCCTTTCCAATGGCTGTAATCTATATTTTCGCCTAAAAGTGACTTACAAATGATAACTTGATTATAAAACATTTCTAAGGCTTGACGCATATCAATAGTTGGTTCGCCTTTTCCGCCACTTCCCGTATATTTATTAGTGGCTGTTTTCAGTTGGTCGCCAATTCCAATATAATCCACGATAACGCCTGATGGTTTGTCTTTAAAAACGCGGTTGGTTCTGGTAATGGCTTGCATTAAACTGTGTCCTTTCATCACCTTATCTACATACATCGTATGCACACAAGGAGCATCAAAACCAGTGAGCCACATGTCTCTAACAATTACGATTTCGAGCGTATCCTTAGAATTTCTGAAACGCTTTTTTAATGCTTCTGTAGCGTCTTGCGTTCTAATATGCGGATTCCATTCTATGGGATCTTTGGATATGTTACCTGTCATTACAACGGCAACTTCTGGGCAACCTTCTAATGCCGTTAACGCATCATACATTTTTACACTATTTCTCCTACTCATACAAACTACCATTGCTTTTCCTGGTAAGGTATCGGTTCGGTTTTTAAAGTGATTTAAAATATCAGCAGCGATTTTTGCCACACGTTCTGCGGAACCCGCTGCATCTTCAATGGCCGCCCATTTTAAATTGGAAGCGTCTTCTTCATCTATTGTAATGGCATCTACATCTTGGTCAATATTCTCATTGCTCAAATGCAACTTGGCTAATCGGGGTTCGTAATAAATTGGAACGGTTGCTTTGTCTTCAACGGCTTGCTTGATGTCGTACACGTGAATGGTTTCTCCAAAAACTTCTTGTGTGTCGGCATCTTTACTGTCAACAGGTGTTCCTGTAAAACCAATAAACGAAGCATTAGGCAAGGCTTTTCGTAAGTTGGAAGCAAAACCACTTAACAATCCATATTGCGTTCTGTGGGCTTCATCGGCCATTACAATAATGTTTTCTCGTTCCGATAAAATAGGATGTTCTATTTCGCCTAGTTTTTCATCGTTACCCATTTTTAAACGGAACTTTTCGATGGTAGTAAAAATGACACCACCACTTCCAGTAGAAAGCAAGCGTCTTAAATCATCCGTAGAATCCGCATGTTGCACATCGCCTACTAAATCTTTTGCCAACACAAAGTTTTCATACAACTGAAAATCCAAATCACTTCTGTCGACTTGTACTACAATAGTTGGGTTTTTCAATTCGGGTAAACTGCGTAGTATTCCTGCATATATCGCCATAGAAATACTTTTACCGCTGCCTTGTGTATGCCATATTACCCCAATTCGTCCATCGCCGAAAGGTTTGATGGCTTTTTTGGCTGCTTCAACAGCAAAATTGACTCCAAAAAACTGATGGTATTTGGCCCCTTTTTTAATCAAAGTGCCATTATGATCTTCAAAAAAGATAAAGTTCTTGATGTAATTGAGTAAGCGCTCTTTGGGAAACAAACCAAACAACAACGTATGCATTTGAAAATCATCGTCCACTAAAGTAGTTCCATCGATGCTTTTCCAAGCGGCATACCATTCGCTTTTGGCGTTGAACATACCGTGTTGGGCTTCGTTACCATCACTGATAATGGTTAGCATATTGTATTCAAACAATTGCGGAATATCTTTGGTATAATGCCCTATTTGGTTTAAAGCTTCGGCAATATTGGTATTTTCGTCAAACCAGTTTTTTAATTCAAAAACCACTAAAGGCAAACCGTTGATGTAAATTATAATATCTGGGCGACGCTTGTTTTTACCTACAATACTAAACTGATTGACACACCAAAACGTATTGTTTTCTGGGTGTTGAAAATCGATAGGGTAAATATGTACGGCTTTGTCTTGCTTGTGGGCATCTTTGTATTCAAAATCTAAACCTTTGGTGAGCTTTAAATGAAAATCTCTATTGCGATACAACAAATCAGCGCCTTTGGTATTGGCAAATTCTGCAACAGCAACGGCTTGCAACTCGCTTGGCAATTGTGGATATTGCTTTTTTATAAACGCCAACAATTGGTCTTTTAAAACCACTTCGTTCGCATTTTGTGGCAAAGTACTGCCGTTTACATGGGTATAACCTAAATCGGTTAACCAGTCTATGGCAGCTTGTTCTATGGTAGCTTCTTTTGTCATACTCATTTCCTGCGAAGGCAGGAATCTCATTTAATTAAACGCTGTACTTACTCTCTAAACTCTTTTAACCGCACTTCACCACTAATTAACTTTGGTAATAAAGTATCTCGTAATTGGGTTAGGGTTATGTTTTCGATTGTGTTCTGCTCTATATTTTCACTTATTGAAGATATTTTTTCGTTATATTTATAAATTAGATGTTCTGGCGGTAGTTCTAATTCATAAAGTTCAATAACATCTTTCGTAATCATTCTTACAGTAGTACCGCTTGCATTAGCTCGAACATGTTCACTGTACTCCTTACTTTTCAGTAATTGAAATAGGAGACTATTACTTAATTTAGATTTGTTTATTACCCTGTATAGATTAGTTCCTACAATTATTTTCTTTCCTAATAGATATTTTGGAATGATAGCTGGTTTACCAAGAATTGGAAGGTTATCTGATTGTTGTCGTGTAGCTAATACAATTTCACCAGGTTCAACATAATGACTTAAATTACATTCCCCAGAATATAATCTAGCTCCTGAACTAACAAATCTCTTGTTATAAGAAACACAACCCATGCCTAATAAAAGTGAATCTCCTTCACCTATAAACTCACCTTTATAAGAAAAACCTCCCTTTATTTCAATTATGTCTTTTAAGTAAAACTTTTCCCAATCATCAGTAGCAGAGTCTAAAAACCAGTGTTTGTATAATGCCGTTGCCATTTCTTCTAGGGTTTTGTTGATGGCTAGGTTGTTTTCTATTTTGTCGTCTATTGTGGAGAGGATGGAGGCTATGGATTTTTGTTCTATTAAAGAAGGTAACTCAATTTCAATTTTCTTTAAAAGTTCAGTTGTTAAACTTGGAATTGCAGAACCAACATCCATTGATGCAAAATCAAGAACTTTTAAATTGTAATATAAATATTTAGGAAAAGCTACATCTTCATTTATTTTTGACCAAAATATTGTGTCGACAGACCAAAATGGTTCGTTTAAATAATAGATATTATTTAGTGAACCTTTTCGTGGTATTAAGATTGTTTCTTTATCATACAATGCTTGATTTCCATAACGCATAACTCCACCCGTTCCATAAATGGGTATATTTCCATCTTGAACTTTTTTATGGTCTTTTCCATACTTTATTTCTAAAGCATCTGAGAGTTTATATGTTTTCCAGTTTTTTGGCATTTATTTAGTTTTATGATAAAAATATTTTTTCAATAATTGGCAACAAGTTCTCATTATAGTGTAGGTATTCGTGTTTACTTACTCCCCAAAAACCAATATCTGGCTTATTTGTATGAGAAATTGAATTTTGATTTCTTCTTTCAAAAAAATGATTAACAAAGTTTATTTCTCCAACTTTAAATCCAAGCTCTGTCATTTTTGTTTTTATTTCTAAAGAATTAGCTTCAGTTGAATTCATATGTTTGATCTCAAAAAAATATTGAAACTCATTTAAAAAATGATTGAAACACACATTATAAAAACCTAATTTTTCACCAACAACTCTTTGTTTTACTTGCTGAATCAATGCAACACAATTATCATTTAATAAAAAAGTTGTATCATAAATTGGTGTGAAATTTTGAAGTGATAAAGAATCATCAATACTTTTGAATAAAATTGAAAAATATTTATTTTCTCTTTGAATTAAATTAGAGAGTAATTTTTTTGATTCAGAAATAAAATAAACATACTCCTCTTGTAATTCTTCTTTTTTACCATCTTTAAGTTGGCCAATTAAAAA
>NZ_JBIPPD010000151.1:0-8090 GCF_044368625.1 Flavobacterium sp.
CTCTTTTTCTAAAGCATTTATTATTTTTGATTTTAAGGTTACATAATCACCTTTTAAATTATTTAAATCTTTTATTTTTGACTCGATATTTAAATAGAAATTATCGGTTAAAATACTTGAGATTTTATTAATACTGTTTTGTAAAGAAAATCTATTTTTATTGGTTTCTAATTCAATTTTCGTAAAAATCAAATCGTCAAATGTTTCTGGAATTTTGTCTAAAAGCGATTCAAGAGCTTTATCAGTTTGTGCTGTGACTAAAACTCTTTTTCCCTGTGCTAAAAGTGAGCACAAAATATTTACAATAGTATGAGATTTTCCTGTTCCTGGCGGACCAGTTACAACTGTTAATCTATTTTTTAAATAGTTATCATAAATTTGTTTTTGTTCGTTGTTGTATGGTAATGGAAAAAAAACAGTAAAATCTTCTTTTGCATTTAAGTTAGTTAAATTTTGTTTTTGTTTTTCAAACAACTCGTCAATAAAGTAATTTGATTTTGGATAATGGTTTATGTATTTATTTTCAGGATTTCTAATTAACAAATTAAACAATTCAGACTTGCATTCATTTTGACTTTGAAAACCAATTATAGAATCAATTAATTTTTCAAAATTTCTTGGTTTCTTTTGTTTTATGTTTATTGCAGGCGAAAATGAAACTTTAAAAAAATCTAATTTATCTAATTCGGCTTTTGGTTTTAATACCGAATTTTCAAATGATGAATTCTCAGATATTGACTCTAAATTTTCAATTAATTCTACAAATTTAGGTTCGTAAATAAACTCGTTCCCAAATTTTTCAATTTCTCGCTCAAATGCACTAATTATATTTTGAAGATGATTATCTACAATTTGTAAACTGTTCAAAAACGAAAAATCGATGAATGGAATTTCTGAATCTGAAAAAGAGATTTTTATTGTATTTTTATTAGATAATGAAAGGGTTAATGGAAAATGGAATAAATGTTGATTTGTTTTCGAAATCTTATTCGAGTTATTTTGTTTATTATGTCTTATTAGTCCTATACTTAAAACAATTTCTAAGTTTGTGTCATTTATCAAATCATCATAAGCATTAAATAACTTATCATGAATTTTTTTGCACTTTTCAAATTTTTTAATTTTTGCAATTAATTGTTTTCCAATATCAGAATTTTGAAAATTTATCAGTTCATTTTCATCATTGTTAATACTGTAAAATTTATTTTTAGCTTCGTCAAATTTTATGGAAGAAATGAAATCACTTTGGATTGTAATATCAGGTTTAAATGGTTTTTCTAAAGCAAATACTATAGCTTGTTTTGTAAAACTGTTTGTAAATATTTTATTTAAATTTGTTTCACAAATTTTTGATTCTAAAAGAATTTCAACATCATCAATCCATATAAAATTTGACGCTATATTTTTTGAAAAAACATCTTTAACGCCTCTTTCGAGAAGTTTTTTATACTCTTTAAGAAAAGTTATGTATTGATTAATGACACTCATTAAATATAGAATTTTGATGATTTCAAATATAAATATTTTTTCTTTGCTATTTATTTGCTATTTAGTCAAATAAGGAGTTAATTTTAGCATGCTGCAACAACATAATGGTTTTAGCATCCACGATTTCGCCTGTTGCAATCATTTGGTAAGCGGTTTCAAAAGGCATTTCGATTATTTCAATATTTTCATGTTCGGAAGCCAAGCCACCACCGGCGCTTTTTTTCATACCATCGTCGTATTCGGCAATGAAAAAGTGGATAATTTCTGTTACTGCACCGGGAGACATATAGGCTTGAAATATTTTTTTCAGATCATGGATGTGATAACCCGTTTCTTCTTCAGTCTCACGAATAATAGTCTCTTCAGGATGTTCCTGTTCTAAAATTCCCGCACAAGCTTCAATTAAAAATCCCGATTCATTTTGGTTCAAATAGGTGGGAAGTCGGAACTGTTTGATCAGTACAACTGTCTTTTTCTCTTTATTGAAAAGTAAAATGGTCGCGCCATCGCCACGATCGTATACTTCTCGTTTTTGTAGTTCGATGCTGCCGTCTTCTTTGGTATATTCAAGTGTTATTTTAGAAAGCTTCGCCCAGTTGGCCGAGAGAATTTCAGTATTTTTAATGCTTACTTTTGGGGATTTCATCTGTAGGAATTTATGAATGCAAATTTACAAGGTAATTTCTGCATAAAGACGGTAAATGAGAATTTCTTCAAATAAAAAACATTGGTACATCTTAAAAACTTTTAAGTAAAAAAATGTTAACTTTTCAACGCAACCATTTAATGTAATGGAATCTTTGATGTGTAGTTAATTTTTAAAAATGAGACTTTTATGAACAAAATAGTAATTCGATTCTGTTGTTTTTTTTGTTTACTGATTGTATCTGTAAGCTGCATCAGACGTACCGATGATGATTTTTTCCCCACTTCACAATACAAAGCCGTGGTAATGAGTAGGGAGAATTTTGAAAACGCTGTTGGCACTTTTGCACCTCAAAATATAACGAAATCTGGGAAAATTTACATTTTCGACAACTTCTTATTTATAAGTGAAGTGAACGATGGTTTTCATGTATTTAATTATCAAGACCCAACAAATCCAATTCCCGTAAAGTACATAAAAGCGCCAGGAGCGACCGATTTGGCCATTAGAAATGGTGTTTTGTATATCAATCAAGCCACCGATTTAATCACTCTTAAATACAATGAGCAAACGTTATCTTTTGATTTAATGCATAGAAATGAAAATGTTTTCCCACAGAAAATAGCTCCTGATGGTTTTGAACAACAAATTGGTGCAAATGAAATAATTGTTAACTGGACTCAAAAATAAATAATATGAAACGCTTTTGACAAAATTTTGTCAAACGGTAAAATGTGTATAAAGGCGTTCCATGTATCATTAAAAAACAAATATTATATAAGATGAAAAGAACTATTATTTTTTTGCTACTGATACTAATTTTTATGGGTGGTTGTAATGCTGATGGCGAAACCAATGGCGCTTCGAATGATGGAACTGGAGGTTCATTGGCTATTTTTGCTTTAAAAGGAAATTATCTTTACACAGTTGATCAACAAAAGCTGAATGTTTTTTCGTTGATTAACCAAGAACAACCTGTAAAAGTAAATGATGTATTTGTTGGATTTGATATTGAAACACTATTTTCATATGAAAATTATTTATACATCGGTTCCAGAAATGGGATGTTTATTTATTCCATTGTAAATCCAGAAACACCCGTTTTATTGTCAAATGTGCAGCATTTAACTGCTTGTGATCCGGTTGTTTCTAACGGAAATTATTCTTTTGTAACTTTACATTCCAATACGGTTTGTGGAAACAACATCAATCTTTTAGAGGTGTATGATACATCTGATGCTTTAAATCCTGTTTTGTTACATTCTCGAAATTTATCTTTTCCAAAGGGTTTGGGATTGTACCATAATTACTTGTTTGTTTGTGATGACGTTATAAAAATATTTGATATTTCAACACCAGAAAACCCAATTTTAGTACACAGTTTAAATAAATTATGCTACGATGTGATTATCAAAGGCAGTGATTTATTTGCTATTGGCGAAAATAGTATGACCAGATATGCGTTAGACGAAACCAATATTACTAACATCGTATTAAAAAGTGAACTTACCTATTAATCCCAACATTCCATTAATAATAAATCGCCGCTTTTATGCGAAATGCTAACGATTCCGTCGTTTAAAACGGAGTTGCTACTGCCGGTTCGGTATCCAATAGTAAGTGTACCATTTTCTAATGGATATTCTAAATTTTCGGAAGAAATTCCTTCTACCGAACCAATCGGAATAAGGGAAAGAATGGTTTTTGCGGGATACCACTTTTGATATTTTTTTGGCAATTGAAAAATTTTTGAATAATCGTCTAGAATTACGATTTTCAATTCATTTTGATACCGTACGATGTTGGTTACATTCGAAATTGTATGATCGGCTCTTCGACCGGTAGCCCAAACCACATTTACGGCGGGAATTTTTCGTTCGATTAAATAGTCGAAAGCTTTTTCTAAATCAGTTTTGTTTTGATTGGGAGTATGCACAATTTCAATGGGATATTGTGAATTTTTATAGTTGTAAGCGTCAAAATTTCGGTCGAAATCACCCAGTAAAACGTCCACTTTAATTCCTAATTCGGCTACACGAGTCATCGCCGAATCCAAAACCACGACAAGTGGGGACCATTCCAACAGTTGACCTAAAAGTTCGGAACTGCAACTTTCGCCGTTTGCAATAATGAGAGCTGGTTCTTGGTCGTCGCGAACGATGTGATGGGATGACATTTACTCGGTTTTAAGATCATTTGTAAATATAAAAAAAGACGGCTTTACTAAAGCCGTCTTTTCAAAATCATTTTGATTTTTTTATTATAGCTTCGCTAGTGTAGCATTAAAAGTAACACTTGGTCGCATGGCTTTATCCGTCAATTCAAAATTAGGATTGTAATAGCCTTTTATTTCTTGAGGTTTTCCTTGGGCTGCAATCAATTCTGCGTTGATTTTATCTTCATTTTCAGTAAGTTCTTTTGCAACTGGAGCGAAAATCGTTTTCAGTTCAGCGTCTTTATCTTGAGCAGCTAAAGCTTGGGCCCAATATAAGGCCAAGTAAAAATGAGAACCTCGGTTATCAATTTGTCCAATTTTTCGAGACGGTGATTTGTCGGTTTCTAAGAATTTTTCGGTAGCCAAGTCCAAAGCTTCAGCTATTACAAGCGCTTTTGCATTGTTGTTATTTTGACCTAAAAATTCAAGAGAAGCGCCAAGTGCCAAGAATTCGCCTAACGAATCCCAACGCAAATAGCCTTCTTCAATGAACTGCTCAATATGTTTTGGAGCCGATCCACCCGCACCTGTTTCGAATAAACCTCCGCCATTCATTAATGGTACAATCGAAAGCATTTTAGCCGAAGTTCCTACTTCCAGAATTGGGAATAAATCGGTTAGGTAGTCTCGTAAAACATTTCCGGTTACTGAAATGGTGTCTTGTCCTTTGATGATTCTTTCTAAAGAGAAATTGGTGGCATCAACAGGATTCATAATGTGAATTTCTAATCCTGTTAAATCGTGGTTTTTTAAATATAATTGTACTTTTTTAGTCACTTCACGGTCGTGTGCTCTATTTTCGTCCAACCAAAAAACAGCGGGAGTATTGGAAAGTCGAGCACGATTTACGGCTAATTTAACCCAATCTTGAATGGGAGCGTCTTTCACTTGACACATTCTGAAAATATCGCCAGATTCCACTTCTTGTTCCAATAAAACAGTCCCGTTATTATCGATAATTTGTACCGTTCCCGCTAGAACTTTACGAAATGTTTTGTCGTGCGATCCGTATTCTTCTGCTTTTTGAGCCATCAATCCCACGTTAGCAACACTACCCATAGTTGTGGGGTCGAAAGCGCCATTTTTTTTGCAAAAATCAATGGTTGCTTGGTATAATCCTGCATACGAACGGTCTGGAATAACGGCCAACGTATCTTGTAATTTTCCTTCTTTATTATACATTTTTCCAGAAGAACGAATCATGGCCGGCATTGATGCATCGACGATAACGTCGGACGGAACATGCAAGTTGGTAATTCCTTTGTCCGAATTTACCATTGCCAAAGCAGGACCTTCTGCCATCGCTTTATCTAAATCAGCTTCAATTTCTTGTTGTTTTGGATGTCCTTTTATTTTTTCATATAACGAAGCGAGACCGTTTCTAGAATCTACTTGAAGTGCCGCAAATTCGGTAGCGTATTTCTCAAAAACATTAGCAAAAAACACTTCGACAATAGCACCAAAAATAATCGGGTCGGAAACCTTCATCATCGTAGCTTTTAAGTGTACGGATAACAAAATTCCTTTTGCTTTTGCTTCTTCCATTTCCTTCGAAATAAAAGATTTTAACGCACTTATCTTTAAAACCGCACTGTCGATAATTTCACCAGAAACTAACGGACTCGCTTTTTTCATTATTTTTATGGTTCCGTCTTTTTGAACTAACTGAATGGTATAACTGCTTTGTTGGTCGATAGTAATTGACTTTTCACTTCCGTAAAAATCATCTTTTGGCATACTAGCCACTGCTGTTTTTGAATCTGCCGACCAAGCTCCCATGTAATGTGGGTGTTTTTTAGCGTAATTTTTTACTGCTTTTGGAGCACGACGGTCTGAGTTTCCTTCGCGTAAAACGGGATTTACTGCCGAACCTAAAACTTTGGCATACGCCGCTTTGATTTTAGTTTCTTCCTCAGAAGTTGGATTGTCTGGATAATTGGGAACCGCAATTCCGTGTGATTGAAGTTCGGCAATCGCATCTTTCAATTGCGGAATAGAAGCAGAAATATTGGGAAGTTTGATAATGTTTGCTTCGGGTGTAGTAGCTAATTTTCCCAATTCAGATAAAGCATCTTCGGTTTGTTGATTTTCGTTAACGTAGGAAGGAAAATTTGAAATAATTCTCGAAGCTAATGAAATATTTTTGGGTTGAATTACAATTCCTGCAGGAGCGGTGAATGCTTGTACAATTGGTAAAAAGGAATGTGTAGCAAGCATCGGAGCTTCGTCGGTAATGGTATAAAAAATAGTGGATTTTTTTGACATAAATTTGAATTTTTGAGCTTTTTATTGCGCGACAAATATACTAAAAACCACTTGATTAATAATTGATACAACCAGCGAAAACGTTATAATTGTCAATTTGTCAATAGGAAGGACAAGAATTATCGATTTGGTAATTTTAGGCTGTAAAAATTATGTAATTGTATTTTCCAGCAATTACTGAATTTAAAAAAAAGCAAAAAAAAACTCCGATATGCATCGGAGTTTTTACTTTCAAGAAGAAAATTAGAATCTTCTTTTATCTTTAATCTTGGCTTTTTTACCAGTAAGTTCTCTGAAGTAGAAAATTCTAGCTCTACGAACAGCACCTTTTTTGTTGATTTCGATTTTTTGTAAAGCCGGTAAGTTTACTGGGAAGATACGCTCTACACCAACTGAACCTGACATTTTACGAATAGTGAATGTTTCTGTTGTTCCAGAACCTCTTCTTTGAATTACAACTCCTTTAAAAAACTGAGTTCTTGTTTTTTCACCCTCTCTAATTTCGTAGTAAACGGTGATTGTGTCTCCTGCTCCAAAAGCTGGGAATTCTTTTCTTGTAACAAATTCGTCTTGAACGAACTTCATTAAATCTGCCATGATAGTTTTAATTATGGTTTTAAATCAGACCAACATTCGCGCCTTTCGCCAGAGGTTGATCCAATGAGGGTGCAAAAGTAAATAAAAAAGTTTAAAGTTTAAAGTTTTTTCTTGTTTAAAGTTTAGGAGCTCTTGAATAGGAACTTTAAACTTTAAACAAATTTTTGATCTTCCAACAAATCCGGCCTTCTGTTCTTAGTATGTTCATACGCCATATCCTCTCTCCACTGGTCGATTTTAGCAAAATGACCGCTCGTTAACACCTCCGGAACCTTCCAACCTTTGTAATCGGCAGGTCTTGTATATATAGGTCCTGAAAGCAAATTATCCTGAAAACTATCGGTCAAAGCTGAAGTTTCGTCGCTCAAAACACCTGGAATCAATCGGATTAACGCGTCCGAAAGTACCAAAGCTCCCAATTCGCCGCCCGATAAAACATAGTCGCCAATCGAAATTTCTTTGGTAATAAAATGGTCGCGAACCCGTTGATCAACGCCTTTATAATGTCCACACAAAATGATGATGTTTTGATACATCGACATGGTATTGGCCATTTTTTGGTTCAGCGTTTCGCCATCGGGCGTCATGTAAATAATTTCGTCGTAGGTGCGTTCTTCTTTTAATTTTGAAATACAAGCATCAATAGGTTGTACTGTCATCACCATTCCTGCACCACCGCCAAATGGGTAATCATCGACTGATTTTTGCTTATTAGTCGTGTAATCACGTAAATTATGGAAATGCACTTCCACTAATCCTTTGTCAATCGCTCTTTTCATAATCGATGCTTCAAAAGGACTTCGCAATAATTCGGGTAAAATGGTAATGATATCTATTCGCATACTTCTAGTTTCAAGTGTCCAAAGGTACAAAGTTTAG
>NZ_JBIPPD010000152.1:0-8084 GCF_044368625.1 Flavobacterium sp.
ACTTCAATTTTAAAAATAAAAAAGCGTTGGTTCGCGTGGATTTTAATGTACCATTAGACGCTGATTTTAATGTTACCGATGCTACCCGAATTCAAGCTGCAAAGCCTACAATTGATGCTATTTTAGCAAACGGCGGAAGCGTAATCTTGATGTCGCATTTGGGTCGTCCAAAAGGAAAAGAAGATAAATATTCGTTGAAACATATTGTGGCAAAAGCTTCAGAAATCTTAGGTCACGAAGTAAAATTTGCATCTGATTGCCGAGGAGAAGTAGCTCAAAATGCAGCCAATGGCTTACAACCGGGAGAAATTCTGCTACTTGAAAATTTGCGTTTTTATGCTGAGGAAGAAGCGGGCGATGTTGATTTTGCTAAAGAATTAGCTTTTTTAGGCGATATTTATGTCAATGATGCTTTTGGGACAGCTCATCGAGCTCACGCTTCAACTACAATTATTGCACAGTTTTTTCCTGAAGCCAAATGTTTCGGAAAACTATTAGCCGCCGAAATTGAAAGCCTTGATAAGGTCTTAAAAAATTCTCAAAAACCCGTAACCGCTGTTTTAGGAGGTTCAAAAGTGTCGTCGAAAATAACAGTTATCGAAAACATTTTGGACAAAGTAGACCACATGATCATCGGCGGTGGAATGACTTTTACATTCGTGAAAGCACAAGGCGGAAAAATTGGCGATTCGATTTGCGAAGACGACAAACAAGATTTGGCACTAGAAATTTTACGATTGGCCAAAGAAAAAGGCGTGCAAATTCATATTCCCGTGGATGTGGTGGCGGCAAATGCGTTTTCTAACGATGCAGAAACGCAAATCGTTGATGTAGATAAAATTCCCGACGGTTGGCAAGGTTTAGATGCAGGACCCAAATCGTTAGCGAATTTCAAAAAAGTAATTTTAGAGTCGGAAACGATTTTGTGGAACGGACCTTTGGGCGTTTTTGAAATGGAAAATTTTGCCAACGGAACCATCGAATTGGGCAACTTTATTGCAGAAGCTACCGAAAAGGGCGCTTTTTCACTCGTAGGAGGTGGCGATTCGGTTTCGGCAGTAAAACAGTTCGGTTTGGAAGACAAAATGAGCTACGTTTCCACTGGTGGTGGTGCGATGCTGGAAATGCTTGAAGGAAAAACCCTCCCTGGAATTGCCGCCATATTAGACTAATTTAAAGTGTTAAAACAATTTTTATTAAAAATTTAAGTTATATGATATAACGATTTTGTTATAAGATTGTTATGTTTGCATATCGTTGAAATCTAACTTGATACCGTTCGAGTTAGATTTTGACGTATTATAAAATGAATTTAATATTTGTTATGGCTTTATTTTTGCAGCTGTAACAAACAAACAATAAATAAATGAATACAAGAAATTTAGTCGTAACCGCAGCATTATTAATTTCGGGAACTATTTTTTCGCAAGATTCAGATTCTTCTCTTGTAAAACCACCGATTGTTAAAATTTCCTACCTCGATTCCATAAAATCCACTTTTGTTCACGATGAAATTGCCGCTTGTGTCGATAGTTTGTGGTTAAAAGAACTTATGAATCACGACATTTTTCCCGAATTACTCAATGATATTGCTACAATAGACGTTGATAAAAAAGTGGATTACGATCTTTCTACCGAATTATTGAAAGCGCGTTTTAAAGAAATGGATGCCAAATCTCCTTTCAACATTCAATATAATCCAGCCGTTGAAAATGTAATCAAATCATTTTTGAAAAACCGGAAAAAATCGTTCGAACGCTTGATGGCCATTTCAGAATATTATTTCCCGATGTTCGAAGAGGCCTTGGCGAAACAAAATGTTCCTTTAGAAATTAAATATTTAGCCATTGTAGAATCGGCGTTGAACCCGAAAGCAGTTTCTCGAGTTGGTGCTACGGGTTTGTGGCAATTTATGTACCAAACGGGCAAAGAATACGATCTTAAAGTAGATTCTTTTGTAGATGAACGAAGCGATCCCCTAAAGTCCAGTAAAGCAGCTACCCAATACATGACCAATATGTTCCGAATTTTTGGCGATTGGGAACTGGTTTTGGCATCCTATAATTCAGGAGCTGGAAATGTGGCCAAAGCAATTAGACGTTCAGGCGGACAGCAAAACTATTGGAACATTCGAAAATATTTGCCCAAAGAAACCCAAGGATATGTTCCCGCTTTTTTAGCCACAATGTATATTTATGAATACCATAAAGAGCACGGAATTGTGCCCAATCGTGCAGTGGTCAAACATTTCGAAACGGATACGGTGATGATTAAAAAGGAAATGAGTTTTAAACAAATTGCCGATTTGATGGATGTTCCAGTTTCACAAATTCAATTATTGAATCCTTCGTACAAAATGAACGTGGTTCCGTTTTATCCAAATAAACCACACTTTTTGCGTTTGCCAAAAGAAAAAATTGCTGTATTCACTTCCAATGAAGATAAAATTTATGCTTACGTAGACAAAGAACGTACGAAAATTGAAATGCCTTATTTTGTTGCCAACAACCGTAAAGCAGATAATGTTGTTGCCTCCAATTCCAACTACCGAACCAAAACAAAATATCATACAGTTCTTAAAGGCGAGAGTTTGGGATTAATTTCTAACAAATATGGTGTTGCTGTAAGCGAATTAAAACGTTGGAATAATTTAAGAAGCAGCACAATTAGTTCGGGTGCAAAACTCAAAATTGTTTCAACCGTTAAAGAACCAGTTGCGGTACCAAAAACGGTTCCATTAGCTGTTGAAAAAGAGGAAGAAACGGCAATTGCTTCGACAGAACCCACGACTTCAAATCCCGGAGAACAACTTTTATCATCGGTTTACACGGTTCAAAAGGGAGATAATTTGTCGTCAATAGCAAAAAAATTCAATATTTCGGTAGCAGAATTAAAAGAATTGAACAACTTGGAGGACGCCACAGTTAAAGCCGATAGCCAACTGAAAGTACAGAAATCAGATCAAGTAGCGGGTATAAAAAATGAAATTGAAACTAAAAACCATATCAATTATCAGGTTGTAAAAGGAGACAATTTGGGTAGTATTGCCAAGAAGTATAATGTTTCAGTAGCTTCACTTCAAGAATGGAATGATTTGAAAGACAACACCGTGCAAGTAGGAAAGAAACTTTTGATTTTATCAGATGAAAAAAAGGAAGTAGCTACTTCTGAAAAAATCCAACATTATTTGGTAAAGAAAGGCGATTCACTCTTTAAAATTGCCCAAAAATACCCTGGCGTTACCGTTACCGATATTAAAAAATGGAACGGCATTAAAGGAAATGAATTGAAAGTAGGGATGAAACTGCGAATTAGTAGTTAATTTCTAGAAAAAGTATAGTGCGAAACATAATTTAAATTCCTTATTTGGTCACTCCATTTAAGGAATTTATTTTATAGCTTTGTTTATGATTAAAAGGGGTTCCAAATATTTTAGAACTGATAGAGCAAATTGGCACATTCCATTTTTAGCACTACTTTTTTCTGTGTTATTAGTTTCTTGCAAAGACAACGAACCTAAAAAAGTGGCAGCTACCGGTGCTATTAATTCCTTGGCTATTGCCATAAATGATAATTTATGGAGTGGCGAAATTGGCGATAGTTTGCGCAAAAAATTTGCAGCACCCGTAGATGGACTTCCACAGGAAGAGCCGTTGTTTACCATTCAGCAGTTTCCTGTGCGTTTGTTTGACGCCTATAAAAATTCAAATACCAATTTGATTCTGATTAAAAAAGAAGAAAAAACGGGGTATCGAGTGGTGCATGATCAACACATAAAGCCCCAAAACTTAGTAGTCATTTCAGGGAAATCCATCGCCGAGATTATTGCTTTTATTGATCAAAACGGCGATTCATTAGTAACATTATTTCGGGAAACAGAAATCAAACGCAGTCAAGCACTGGTTCGCGAAAATTTATTGAGCGATGAAAAACTTAAAAAAAGATTCAAAATTTCGTTAGATGTTCCAGCCACTTTTCAATACGTGATGGAAAAACCCAATTTTATTTGGATGAAAAAAGAAATTTTGAGCGGAAACACCAGTATTTTGGTCTACAAAGTGCCGTTCAAAACCATACTTAAAAATGATAATGTGGTCAATAACATCATTGCTATGCGAGATGTTTTTGGAGCGCGTTACATCAGAGGAAAGGAAAACAACAGCAAAATGATTACCGAAGAATCCTATGCACCCTATTTTGACATTACCGTCATTGCTCAAAGGCGGGCTTATGAAACCAAAGGAACTTGGGAACTCAAAGGCGATTATATGTCAGGGTCGTTTATAAATTATGCTATTATGGATCGAAAAAAACGCGAATTCATCATTATTGAAGGGTTTTGTTATGCACCATCCACCTCTAAACGCGACTTGATGATGGAACTGGAAGCGATTATCAAATCGGTTAAATTTTTATAAATATCTAATGGAAATTACATTCAAAATTAAGCGTTTTAACGAGCTAACTATCTCGGAACTGTACCAAATGCTACAACTGCGAAGTGAAGTCTTTGTAGTGGAGCAAAATTGCGTTTACCAAGACATTGACGACAAAGACGAAAAAGCGCTGCATGTTGTGGGGGAGATAAAAGGTCAAATTGTGGCTTATTCCCGGCTTTTCAAACCCAATGATTACTTCGAAAACGCTTCAATTGGTCGGGTAGTGGTGGCAGAAAAATTTCGAGCAAACAAGCTTGGCTACGATTTAGTGAACGAAGCGATTGCAGGAATCCAAATCCATTTTGGAACGCAAAAAATTACGATTTCGGCACAATTGTACTTGAAAAAATTCTATGAAAGTCTAGGTTTCCTGCAAGTAAGCGAAACGTATTTGGAGGATGGAATCGAGCATATTGAGATGCTCCGCATTTAAATCTTCGTAATTACCAATTCCACTCGACGGTCGTATTCCGTACCTTTTCCAAGCGGAACCGAATTTCCATAACCCTTAAACGTCATCCTACTTTTAGGTACTTTTTTTAAAATCAAATATTTATAAACGGCTTCGGCACGATTGTGAGAGAGTTTTCGTTTTCCGGTGTGGCGGTCCACGGCCTCTTTTTGGTAACGAGGAGTACAACAAATATGCCCTTGAATTTCGAATTCAATGTTTTTATGACGCAATAAAAGCTTGGCTAACTTTGCCAAATCCGCTTTTGATTTGAAAGTCAACACGCTGCTTCCGCGGTCAAAAAGTAAATTGTCCAGATAAATATGATCGCCTACTACATGGTTTTTCTGAATGCTATTGTAATAGCCCGGGAGTTGAATTTTGGGCAATGGTTTCAAATTCAACACAACATCTACCCGACGGTTTTTGGAACGCACTTCGGGAATGTTTTCCACAATATCATCATCTATCATGATACGGCCTTTTCCTTCGATGGTTACAATTACTTTGTTGGTAATACCGTTTTTCAGAAATTCTTCTTGAATGGTATTCGCCCGATTTTGCGAAAGCTTAAAATTGTATGCGTCTTTCCCGCGATCGTCGCAATACCCAAAAATTTCAATAGTTTCAATTCGAGTCGAATCGGTGGTGCGGATAAAATCGACCACACCTTGCAGTTGTTCGGGTTTTAAACTGAATTTGTCAAACTCAAAGTAAACCGAATGAATCACTTCCTCTTGAGCTTGAAGCATCCCGATGAAAAGCAGGGGCAAATATTTTAAAATTCGAAACATCATTGTAAAAGTATTTTTTTGTATTCCACAGGATTATTCAACATCGATGTGGCTTTTTTGATTTCTGCATTACTTTTAAGATAGTAGTTGTACAAACCCTCTCGGTATTGGTACCGCAAAATAAGTTCGTCTACCAACAGGTTTTTAATTTCTTTTTGGTATTTATTGATTTGGGCTTCTTCACTTTTTTGAATGGCTGCAACCAGCAAGTTATACTCTGCTTTTATCGATTCGTCAATGCCTTCTTTTTTGGCTAATTCTAAAGCATTTTTTAATGCTTTTTGTGTTTCGGTATCCGACGAAAATTTTTCTTTTTTCAAAAATTGTTTGAATGCGGTGTAATCGGCATCGGAAATCACAGGAATTTTTTCGCCAAGCGATGGGTTTTTAAAAAAATAATCAGTGGCAAAATTGAAAATCGCGTCATTTTGCTGCAACGCTTCAGAAATTGGATTCAATTTGGTTTCTTCCATAACCACGTCGGGCAAAATACCGCCTCCGTCAAAAACCGGCCGACCTTTACGGGTTTTAAAAGCATTATAATTTTTAGCATCGGTACGAATAGCTTTTCCATTGGCATCTTTCTGACCGTAATCCAACGACTGGATGCAACGACCCGAAGGCGTGTAATACCTCGAAATTGTGACTTTTACTTGTGTGCTGTACACCAAGTCAATCGGTCGTTGTACCAAACCTTTTCCAAAACTCCGACTTCCAATAACTACTGCGCGATCCAAATCTTGCAATGCTCCTGCAACAATTTCCGAGGCAGAAGCACTTTTTCCATCTACTAAAATCACGAGCGGAATATCTAAATCTACGGGTTCAAAATTTGTTTTATAGGAATTATTGTGTTGTTCGATTTTAGATTTGGTCGTCACAATCACTTCATTTTTTGGCACAAATAAATTGCAAATATTCACCGCTTCATGCAGCAAACCACCAGGATTTCCACGAAGGTCTAAAATAATTTTTTCGGCACCTTCTTTTTTCAAATTTTCCAAAGCCGCTTTTACTTCTGCAGTCGCTTTTCTGTTGAATTGCGAAAGAACAATATAACCCGTTTTTTCGTCTACTTTTCCAAAAAACGGAACGGCTTTAATTTCTACTTCTTCGAGAACGATTTGAGTAGTCGCTGTTTTGCCTAATCGCTTGTAGGTAATGTCGATTTTGGCATTTTTGGCTCCTTTGAGCAATTGCGAAATATCTTCTTTAAAGTCAATAATGTTTACTTCACCAATTTGAATAATTTCGTCGCCTGCTTTTAAACCAGCTTTGTCGGCGGGATAATTTTTGTAGGGTTCTTTAATGATCAAGCGTCCTTCTTTTCGTGCAATTAAAGCGCCAATGCCGGTGTATTCGCCTGTCATGTTGATTTTAAATTTAATGACGTCTTGCTCGTTGTAATAGTTGGTGTACGGGTCTAAATCAGCCAGCATTGTTTTGATGGCTTTGTCCATCATTTGACCCGGATTCGTTTGGTCCACATAATTCATGTTGACCGTTTTGAATACTTCAGTGAAAATTTCGATTTGTTTGGCAATTTCAAAGAAGTCGTCTTTAAAACTCGTTCCGATGAAAAACAGTCCAGTTGCAACAACGGGAATTAGGAATCTTTTTTTGAAATGAATTTGCATTATCTTGTGATTTTGTCTTGAAGACTAAATTGGGTTACTAAAATAAACATAAATTATAGATAAACACTTTTTTGGAGCAAAAACCATGCAATTTGTTAGATTTTAGGCGATTGCTTCAAAATTTCAGCGTTCCATTTTTCAAAGAGTTGAATTGTTTTTTCTTCAATTTCCGAATAGCTCAAACGGTCTTTGGTTTGGTAAAAAAACATAAAAATATAGGGTTCTGTCAAATTTTCGCGCAGTAAATGCTGGTTCAAGCGATAGGTTTCGCGCAAAATCCGTTTGAAATAATTGCGATCCACAGCATATTTAAAGTATTTCTTGGAAACCGAAACGCCCATTTTCAACATTTCGCCGTCCATTTGTTGGTCATTTGCAACAGCGTAAACCAATCGTAATGGGTATTTAGAAACCGATTTGCTTTTCGTAAAGAGCAGGTCAATACTTCTTTTGCTTTTTAGTTTATGATTTTTAGGATATGAAAACGACATGAATTGAATTTAGCTCGAGCGACAAAGTTACAAATGTTGCTTCGAAGTTGTATTGAAAATAGGAGGATTAAGTAAATTTATGCAAACGTTTAAAAATGATGTTCTAAAATTTGTTAATTTTAACAAAAAAATGGATTCAGACCATTTAAGTAAGAAGAAAGTTATATTGTCGCAATTATTACCAAGTACTTTTGCCACAGATTAAAAAGATTAAAAGGATTTTTAATCTATGAGACTAAGCAATCTGTGTTCATCTGTACAATCCGTGGCAA
>NZ_JBIPPD010000019.1:0-25640 GCF_044368625.1 Flavobacterium sp.
TAAGATCTCAACCGCAATTAGAATTCAGTTCTGACTTATTTTCAGCATAAAGTTGAAATATTGACCTGTTTATAGGCAGTTACAATGCTTATTTCTAAAATCGTCAAAACTTTCGGATAGCAATGAAATCCTAATTATAATCTTAAAAACGTGGGGCATAATATTTTGTAATTCAAAATATAAGTTTTACTTTTGCACACCTTTTGGCGATTAGCGTTTCTATTAGGTATCAAATATTTAAGTAAAACAACTTCTGTTTTTTCTTTTCGCATTACGAAACGCAAGAAATACAGAATACAAATTTTTAATCAGAACAAATGTCTGAAATTAACAAATCACAAGAAGAGTTTTTATCTAATTTTAACTGGCACAATTTCGAAGAAGGAATTGATTTAGTTGATGAAAAAAACTTACAAGAATTTGAAGATTTAGTTGCAAAAACTTTTATTGCAACAGATCAAGAAGAAGTAGTAGAAGGAGTAGTTGTAAGAATTACAGACCGAGATGCAATCGTTGACATCAACGCTAAATCGGAAGGCGTAATTTCTTTGAACGAATTCCGTTACAACCCAAACTTAAAAGTAGGTGACAAAGTAGAAGTATTAATTGACATCCGTGAGGATAAAACAGGTCAATTGGTTCTTTCTCACAGAAAAGCACGTACGATTAAGGCTTGGGATAGAGTTATCTCTGCAAACGAAACAGGAGAAATCGTTAATGGTTTTGTGAAATGCAGAACTAAAGGTGGTATGATCGTGGACGTTTTCGGAATTGAAGCGTTTTTACCAGGTTCTCAAATTGATGTGAAACCAATTAGAGATTACGACGTTTACGTAAACAAAACAATGGAATTTAAAGTTGTGAAAATCAACCACGAATTTAAAAACGTTGTTGTATCTCACAAAGCGCTTATCGAAGCGGATATTGAAGTACAGAAAAAAGAAATCATCGGTCAATTAGAAAAAGGACAAGTATTAGAAGGTGTTGTTAAAAACATTACTTCTTATGGTGTGTTTATTGATTTAGGTGGTGTTGATGGATTGATTCACATTACGGATCTTTCTTGGTCAAGAATCAACCACCCAAGTGAAGTTCTTGAATTAGACCAAAAATTGAACGTTGTAATCCTTGACTTCGATGACGAGAAAACAAGAATTCAATTAGGATTGAAACAATTAAACGCTCACCCATGGGATGCTTTAGATGCTAACCTTGCTGTTGGTGATAAAGTAAAAGGTAAAGTAGTTGTTATCGCTGATTACGGTGCATTTATTGAAGTTGCTGAAGGTGTTGAAGGTTTGATCCACGTTTCTGAAATGTCATGGTCAACTCATTTACGTTCTGCTCAAGATTTCGTAAAAGTAGGTGATGAAGTGGATGCAGTTATCTTAACTTTAGATAGAGATGACCGTAAAATGTCATTAGGTATCAAACAATTATCGCAAGATCCTTGGACTGATATTACTTCTAAATACCCTGTAGGTTCTAAACATTCAGGTATTGTTAGAAACTTTACAAACTTTGGTATTTTCGTAGAATTAGAAGAAGGAATTGATGGTTTAATCTACATTTCTGACCTTTCTTGGACTAAGAAAATCAAACACCCATCTGAATTTGTAAACGTAGGTGAGAAATTGGATGTAGTTGTGTTAGAATTGGATGTTGATGGACGTAAATTATCTTTAGGTCATAAACAAACTACTGCTAATCCTTGGGACAAACATGAAGAAGCTTTTGCTGTAGGAACTATCCACAACGGTGAAATCTCTGAAATTGTTGACAAAGGTGCTACTGTAGATTTCGGTGATGATGTTGTTGCTTTTATTCCAACTCGTCACTTAGAAAAAGAAGACGGTAAAAAATTGAAAAAAGGTGATACCGTTGATTTCAAAGTTATCGAATTCAATAAAGAATTTAAAAGAGTAGTGGCTTCACATACTGCAATTTTCCGTGAGGAAGAAGAGAAAAATGTGAAATCAAACGCTGAAAATAACAACAACAGTTCTTCAAACAACAACAATAACGCTGCTTCAACTTTAGGTGATAACAACGATATTTTGGCTGAATTGAAAGCTAAAATGGAAAAAGGCGGAAATTAATTCGCAAATTTTTTTCAATAGAATTAAGGCTTCACAGAAATGTGGGGCCTTTTTTATTTGTTTTTTTGATTTTTTTTTCTCTCCAGGTAAAACCACAATTTATTTATTTCCGTAAATTACAGTATAAACATTTAAAATAGAATTGCTATGAAAAAGAAAAATTTATTAAATGCCACTATTTTTACACTTGCATTTACATTCGGAGTGAGTATGTACGCTCAAAAAGAAAAAACAGTTACAGTAGGTGGAGCACCGATGTATCCTTCAAAAAACATTGTAGAAAATGCTGTAAAGTCAAAAGACCACACCACGCTTGTTGCAGCCGTTCAAGCTGCAGAATTAGTGGAAACATTACAAAGTAAAGGGCCATTTACCGTTTTTGCACCAACAAATGCTGCGTTTGACAAATTGCCTAAAGGAACAGTGGAAACATTGGTAAAACCAGAGAATAAAGCAACGTTACAAGCTATTTTAACCTATCACGTGGTTGCTGGAAAGATGAATGCTTCAGCTATTTCAAAAGCAATTGAAAAAGGAAATGGAAAAGCAGTCTTAACCACGGTACAAGGCGGAAAATTAACCGCTTGGATGATGGGTGCTGATTTGTATATTACAGATGAAAATGGCAATAAAGCTAAAGTAACAATTGCAGATGTCAATCAATCAAATGGTGTAATCCATGTTATTGATGCAGTTGTCACTCCAAAAGCTTAAAAATAAGGTTTGATTTTGGTTGATTGAAGAAGGGACTTGCAGTAACTGCAAGTCCTTTTTTTTTACTTAAAATACTAAAATTTTTAAAGAAGATTATTTTCGAATTCATAAAATTACAAGGTGTAATTTAAGTGAACTGCCAACCGGTAATTGGCTTCAACTCTTCCTCCTGTAAGATGCTGATTGATGGGAAGCATGGCATTAATTCCCGTTGAAAATTTCTTGAATCCTATTTCAAGTCCAACTTTTCCAAAGAAAATATCGCCTTGCGTCAAAGGTACATCTTCGTTATGGTCTTGGTTTGCGGTATATGTTTCGCCTGCTATTCCAATTTGCGGAACAACCGATAGCTTTCGAATTTCAGTTGTATAAAATAATGTGCTTGCGTAATTGAACTGGTCGCCAAATTTGTAATTCTGATCGTTTTTGGTCTTGAAAATATAATTGAGTGTTGTGTTCAATCCTAATTTTTTTCTACGAATGATGTATTCTGAAGCAATAGAATAGTCCCAGCTGCCGGTTCCCACCTGAAAACTGGGATTGATGCTTCCGTTGTTGGCACTATCATACTTTCCGGTCGGAGCTTTCACGCCACCACCTACGAGAATTCGGTGTCCAAATGTTGCCGAGCTGTCAATTTTAGATTCTAATAGACTATAAAACGCCATCACGGTAATGTCGCCCATTCCGTCGATATTTTGGGTGTCATCGGTTTTGATTCTTCTATGAAAATGATAGGGAACAAGTGCGGTAATCTCAATTTTTTTAGAAATCGGTATTCGTGCCCAAATTTGAGCCGTATTGAAATTTTCGTCAATCCAAGGCGAATTATTAAAAACACCATCCCGACTTTTATAGCTTTGATGGAAATAGCGAATTCCTACAAAATTCTGGTTCAACATCGAGCTAAACCCCATACTTCCACCATTTGCTGAACATCCACAAGCATCACAATCGTCAAAAAAAGCAAACGAATTTATTTTGAAAAACGGATTCGGAGCGGGTTTTGGTTCATTTGCAAAAGCATTTTGAACCAAAATTAGAAGCATTACAGCTAGTATCTTTTTCATTTTAAATTAAGTTTTATGATAAAATTCAGGATTGGTAATGAATTTTTGATCGGTTAAGGTTTTTAGGAAAGCAATAATGGCTTCCTTTTCAATCTGATTTAGCGGAATTCCTAAAGTTGGATGCTTTTGAAGCAGCGGGTCTAAATTTTGGGTGTTTTGAACGTTATTGGAATAAAAATTCAAGACCGATTGTAACGAACCAAAACGACCGTCGTGCATGTAAGGTGCCGTCAAAGCTACATTGCGTAAACTCGGAACTTTGAATTTGTAACGGTCATTTGAGAAACCCGTTACGATTTCTCGACCCAAATCATTCAAATTTGGATTGGGTAGCAAGCCATTATTCCGGAACGAATTATCTGTGAAAATATCAGTCGCGTGACACGAAGCACAATTGTTTTGAAACAAGTTCAAACCTACGAGTTCTTGACTATTTAAAGTTCCTCCCGTTTCATTTCGAACGTATTTGTCGTATTTCGAATCGGCTGAAATCATAATGGTCATAAATTGCGCTAAAGCTTTTAAAATATTAGCCGAACTGATTTGCTTGTTTTTAAACGCTTTTCCAAATAATTGTAAATACTCCGAATCTTGCTTCAGCTTTTCGGCAATTCCAGGTAGCGTTTCATCCATTTCCACGGGGTTGTGAATTGGAACTATCGACAACATTTCAATACTATTAGAAGCGCCGTCGTAGAAATATTCGCTTTGAAAAGCCATATTCTGTATCGATGGGGCATTCCGTGTGCCTAACAGGTTGTTAATTCCGTGACTGAAATCGTGTCCGTGATGCGTAAAAGCCGACGATTGTTCGTGGCAAAATGCACAAGAAATCGTGTTGTCTTTTGATAATCGTGCGTCATAAAACAACTTTCTACCCAATTCAACGCCATATTTGGTGGGATAATTGTTTGATATATCTTGTTTCAAACTAGGAAAGTTGGAAGGGATTTCAAACGCATAAGTACTGTTTTCAGGAATGCTGGTGTACTGGTCGTCATTGCTGCAAGAAGTCAGTATCAAAAGCGGATAAAACCAAACAATGTGTTTAATTCTTTGAAAAAATAAAGTCATATTTTTTAAATTGAGTGTTTTTAAACCGTTAAGATATTAAGTTTCATAGGGCTTGATGTTTTTTAATTTCTTAACGGTTTTAAATTATTTCATTTTTTTATGACCCATTAATGATGGTTTCCGGATCCATTATGAACGTGGTCTACCTTAAACATATTCATTGTATTTGTAGCAATTTTAATCAAGTTTTCGCCACCCATAATACTGGCATTTGTTCCCGCAGTATTTAAGTTGTTTTGAAGGATGATTTTGTTGGTTCCATCGGCAATGGCGTTGGCATCAGCAACTAAATGAATGTTAGGCATTTCGTTCGTTCTCACTCTAGCAGTTGAGGGTAAGTTCAAAGTTACTTGTCTGTAATTATCAGTTGCCGAATTACTTCCTTGGTGTATTTTAAAGTTTAATGGTGCTTGATTATTTGATGTAGTGAAAGTGCCTTCAAAGTTGATAAAACGATACCCCGTGCTCCAAGTCCACACCATATTGTTGGCAGAAGCAAGGTTCCAAAATTCTTGCTGGGCTGTTTCGCCTTCCAGATAGCGTTGCTGATCTACCCCAATTCCAAATTTTATCTGTTTATAATCTCCTGCAGGAACATTTTCTAAATTGACTGTAAACGTTTCCGTTTCTTCACTAATAAGAAAATAGCTTTCGTTCTTTGGATAAGTAAATTCGGTGCCATCTTCTTTTACCAAAACGATATTACTGATGATATAATTAAAACGGTTGATGGTCAATGTTTCGCCATTAGAGTTGGTATACGAACTTCCCAAAACCAAGGCGTCGCCGTTCACTCCATTGTCAAAAAATAGTTCGACGTCTCCAAAAGTGCCGTCAATGTTTTGGGTAGTTGTACTGTCGTCGCTACTGCAAGAAGTTAGTAATCCCGTAAAAGCTAGTAATAAAGCGGTTTTTTTAAAATTTGTTTTCATTTTTATTAGTATGATTTATTATTTAAATTTATTTAGCAATTTTAGTTTTCCTTTCGGAAAATTTCAGGGGTATTGCCAACCTGTTTTTTAAAGAAAGTGATAAAATAGGAAGGACTTTCAAAACCCAATTCGTCGGCAATTTCATTGATGGAAAGCGTGGTATACCGAAGCTGTCTTTGCGATTCGAGAAGTATGTGTTTTCGAATAAAATCACCTGCGGTTTTACCCGTTTCTTCTTTGCATAATTTATTAAGATGATTGGTAGTAATGTTTAATTTACCAGCATAATAAGAAGGTAATTTGTGTTTTGAATAGTGTACTTCAATCAACTTTTTATATTGATAAATTTTATCTGATTTAAGGGCTGTTTTCATTCCAGCAGTTACTTGAGAAAATAATCGTTCCAGTTCAAAAAGAATGATATTGATGTACGATCGAAGAACGTTTAAACCTTCTTCTGAATGCAATAAATATTCTTGATGAATCAGTTTCAATAAGCTTTCAAATTTTTCAGTTTGCCATTCAGGCATTTCCGAAATCACTCGGTTTTCTGTTTCCAAAAAGCCAAAATGATGCAGAATATTGTTGTTGTACCGTAGGGAAAAAAACAGTTCTGAAAAGCAAATTACTTTACCCGAAGCGTTCTTTTTGAAGTCGATGGTGTTGACACTTCCAGGCTCAATGACAATAATTTTCTTTTGCTCAAGATGAAATGTAGCATTGTCTATCTGGACAACGCCAATAGCATCATCCACAAATAGAATGGTGTAAAAATCATTCTTGTGCGGCATATGCAGTTCTTGAAAAGTAGCTTGAAAATCATCAAGGTTACAAATCAAAAATTGCTGAAAATTCGTGTCAAATTGATCCAGTGTGCAAACCTTTACTTTTGGATGCATATGGAATTTGATTAATTAAATTTTAGAGTATTCTAAAAATAATTAAGCCCATCGTGGAGGATGGAAAATGGAAGTGGAAAGTGTTTTGATTAATGTAAAATCAGGTGCAATTGCAGGTATCGGAAATTCTTCAAAAAAAGCGGGTATTTTTGAGTAGTTGTAAGCAGCCATTTCGCAAAACAATTGTATTTCTTTTCCTTTTAAATCAGGAAGTTTTTGTTCTTGTTTTTGATTTTCCTGTAACTTTTCATTTAAGAAACATTGTCCTTTACAAACGGGAATTTGATCAAATCGGTTGATACAAATGCTTTGGGCAATATAATCTCGGTTGACATAAAACGAAATGATAATCCAGAAGTTACAAGTACTTTGGAATATAAAAATAAGAAGCATAATATGAATCAGCAGTTTTTTCATTTAGGCTTTTAATTCTTTTAGTAAAATTTTGATATCAGCAATCAATCGCTTGGTTTCGGTTGAATTGGTTCCATCATAAACGCCGCGAATGTGACCTTTATCATCTACCAATACGAATCCACCACCGTGAACAAATCCTCCTGGTTCATTGGCATCGCTGTAAGCCGTTGTAAAATAACTTTTTTCTGCAATTTCAAGAATGTCTTTCTTATTTCCGGTAACGAAATGCCAGTTGGAATTCAAGTTCATACTTTGTGCATACAACTTTAGTTTTTCTATAGTATCATTTTCAGGATCAATAGTGTGGGAAAGAAATGCAACTTTTGAATTGCCCTTGTACATTTCATAAACTGATTTCATTTCCGAAGTCATTTTCGGGCAAATCGTAGGACAAGAAAGGAAAATGAAATCGGCAACATAAATTTTATTTTCAAAAGTCTTATTGGTTATTGTTGCGTGATCTTGATTGGTAAATTTAAATTCGGCAATCTTCGGAAGAATGGTTTCAGATTCCTTTACGACTGGATTTCCAAGATAAGGAAGTTTCGTTTCTGTTGAAGTGCAACTTGAAAATAATAGAAATAGAAAAACTGCTGCACAATTGCAGATTAATTTCACAGTAAAATATGCGCTGTTTTTCATTTTATCGAAACCCATTCTAAAGGGATTAGAATTCGCAACAAAGATAAGGAAACCAACCCAAATTGAATTTAACTTTTGAGGCATTGTATACCATTAATCAATTATAAATACACAAAAAAAAATGCCACTCAAAAGTTTGAACTTTCAAGAGGCACTAGTAATTTCACTACTTTTATTTTTCAAAAAAATTACTGATTTCTAAAAACCAACTGTCCGTCAAACGCAATTATTAAAATAATTGCTGTTTGTTGAAATTGTATTGCTCAAAATTTCTTTCGATAACGTATTTAACACATCTCTTTGAATGACTCTCTTAACAGGACGTGCACCAAATTCGGTATGGTAAAGATTGATACAGGACAGAGGAAAACGGCGGTAAAGCTAAAGTTACCATTGCAGTGGTCACTCCAAAAATTTAAAAAATAAGGTTTGATTTTGGTTGATTGAAAGGGGATTTGTAATTTTTACAAATCCTTTTTTTTGGAAGTTATTTTAATAAAAAGTCTGTAAAAAAGAAGATTTATTTAAGAAGCACGACTTTTTTGAAGTTTTGCAATACCTTTTTTTTATCGACTTTGACTCATTAAAATGGTATTTATTACAGTACTATTAATCTTACTTTTAAACTTGTATTCGCACTTGTAACGTATGTTGTCCATTAGGATTACGTTATAACCAAACTTTCTGTAAAAATAGAAAAACCAGAATTGTGGCGATAAATGTCGTTTAGTGAAAGAATTGGCAAGTGCTTTCAGCGGCGATTTACCTGAACAATCATAATGTTAGCGCAATGAAAACTGCATCCAAATTGGAATGTGATCGGATACTAATCGGGCTTCCGCCAAAGTTTTAAAACTTTCATAGAACAAAATAACGCCACTGTTCATTTGAGTTACTTTCGGCGAATAAAACATATTGTCAAATTCAGAATGTAAGTATTCGCCGTGTTTTTCTTGCTTTTTTAAAGTCGTTTTTTGACCAATCAATAAAGGAACATAACCCATTTTTTTTAATGGATTGAAAACCGAATGGGATTGCGGACAATTGAAATCGCCTACAAAAATCAGGTTCAGATTTGGATATAAATCAGGAAGAAATTTAAAGTATTTTATTTCTGTTTCGGGTTGACGATTTTTTGTGATGGCGTGAAAATTTACTAGTGTAAATTGTTTTCCTTGATAATCAAAAGTGCAATAAAAAGGTTCTCGGTCTATTTCTAAAGTGAATTTTTGTTCGAGCCAAGCCTTGCCCATTTTCTTTACTACAGCAGTTTTCCATAAAAAAGCATAACGTTCTGTCTTGTATGCGCTACTGGACGTCGGGTCACTTGTGACGTAATCCCATTTGGAGCCCAACCGACTTAATTCATCTGCTAATTGAGCTACAGCTTTTGCGCCACCACTACCTGCAACGACTTCTTGAATGGCAACAACATCAAAATTTTTAAGGGTTTTTGCCATAAATGTAATTTCCGAACTCGACTTTGACTGTCCTAAATTTTCTACATTCCAAGAAACAAGTTTTACTTGGGAAAATGTGTTTGAAATAGTACACAGAAGAAGATAAAAAAGAAATTTTTTTATTTTGGAACCGTTACAACTTTTGGTCAAACAAAAGAGAAAATGAATTGAAGTGGCGCACATTTACTGTAAATTTTGATAATGTTGTGGAAGAACAAATATACACGCTCTTCTCGTAAAGGCATCTCGTTTTCAATTTAAGTTACCTCCTAATTTTTAGGCAAGTTATTTTATTTCTTCAAATTTATCAAAATTTTAAAATAGACCTTGTTTTTATATTCGTACTATTACATATTATAATTAGAATAAAAGAGGATCCTTTAAAAATGAAAATATGAGTTTAATAGAAAATTTGAATTGGCGTCATGCCACAAAAGCCTACGATCCAGAAAGAAAAGTAAGCGAAGAAAATGTGAATAAAATTTTAGAAGCTGCACGTTTGGCGCCAACTTCTTCTGGTTTACAGCAATTTAGAATTATCGTTGTGGAAAACAAAGAGGTACGTGAAAAATTAGTTCCCGGAGCATTAAATCCTGAATGTATGATGGAAGCGTCTTGCGTTTTGGTTTTTGCTGCTTGGGATGAATATACGCCCGAACGAATTGATGCTATTTATGATAGAACCACAGAAGAACGTGATTTGCCTAAAGGTCGCTTTGATTCTTACACCGATAAAATTAAAGAAATGTATGCAAAGCAGCCCAAAGAAGAACACTTTATGCATGCCGCCAGACAATCCTATATTGGTTTAGGAATGGCATTAGCACAAGCTGCTGAACTCAAAATTGACACTACTCCAGCCGAAGGTTTTGATAATAAACTTGTAGATAAAGTTTTGGAGTTAGAGCAAAAAGGACTCAAAAGTGTTTGCCTACTTTACGTTGGATACAGCGATAAAGAAAGAGATTGGTTATCCACGATGAAAAAAGTCCGCAATCCAATGGATGTTTTTACGATTAGAATGTAAAGTTCTATTTTTTAGTTAAAATAAATGCGTCTCAAAAACTAAATTTTGAGACGCATTTTTTATTTAAATTAGGGTAATTACTGGTTTCGGAAAACCAATTTTCCATCAAAAGCATCTAGCAAAATAATACTTTCGGTCGAAATTGTATTGCTCAAAATTTCTTTCGATAGCGGATTTAACACATCTCTTTGAATGACTCTCTTAACCGGACGTGCACCAAATTCAGCATCAAAACCTTTCTCGGATAAATAAGCAACGGCTTCCGGAGTAGCGTCAAACGTAATTCCTTGCAAAGCCAACATTTTACTAACTGATTTGAGTTGTAAACCAACAATTTTCTGAATATTGTTTTGCGAAAGCGGAGTAAACATTACAATTTCGTCAATTCTATTTATAAATTCGGGTCTAACGGTTTGTTTCAATAAAGACAAGACGGCTAATTTTGCTTCTTCAATTGCATATTCAATTCCTTTTTTAAGGTTTTCCTTTTCAAATTTCTCTTGAATAATTGCACTTCCCATATTCGAAGTCATAATGATAATCGAATTTTTGAAATCTGCCAAACGACCTTTATTGTCCGTCAATCGACCTTCGTCTAAAACTTGCAATAAAATATTAAAAGTATCGGGATGTGCTTTTTCTATTTCATCTAATAGAATCACGGAGTAGGGTTTTCTCCGAACGGCTTCGGTCAATTGTCCGCCCTCGTCGTAACCCACATATCCAGGAGGCGCTCCTACCAATCGACTCACACTGTGGCGTTCTTGGTATTCACTCATGTCAATTCGGGTCATTGCATTTTCATCATCAAACAAATATTCGGCTAATGCTTTCGCTAATTCGGTTTTACCAACCCCTGTGGTTCCTAGAAATAAAAAGGTTCCAACCGGCTTTTTCATGTCTTGTAATCCGGCCCGGCTTCTCCTTACAGCATCAGAAACTGCAACAATTGCCTCCTCTTGACCTACGACTCTCAAGTGCAACTCATTTTCTAAATTCAACAGTTTTTCCCGTTCGCCTTGCAGCATTTTCATAACAGGAATTCCCGTCCATTTGGCAACAACTTCGGCAATGTCTTCGCGAGTGACTTCTTCTTTAATTAACGAATGCTCGTTCTGATTTTGTGCCAAATCTTTTTGTAAATCATCCAGTTTTTGTTGCGTTTCTTTCATTTTTCCGTAACGAATTTCAGCAACTTTTCCGTAATCTCCGTCGCGTTCTGCTTTCTCGGCTTCAAATTTGAGATTTTCAATTTCGGTTTTTATGGTTTGAATGTTGTCTACAACTTCTTTTTCGGTTTTCCATTTGGTAAAAATTTCGTTTCGATCTTCTTTCAAATTGGCCAAATCCAAGTGCAACCCTTTGAGTTTATTTTCATCTTTTTCCCGTTTAATGGCTTCAATTTCAATTTCCAATTGCATGATTTTTCGGTCCAAAACATCCAATTCTTCTGGTTTAGAATTGATTTCCATTCGCAGTTTTGAAGCCGCCTCGTCCATCAAATCAATCGCTTTGTCTGGTAGAAATCGGTTGGTAATGTAGCGTTGCGAAAGCTCTACAGCTGCAATAATCGCATCATCTTTGATTCGTACTTTATGGTGCGTTTCGTATTTTTCTTTAATTCCACGCAAAATTGAAATCGCACTTTCTGTATCGGGCTCGTCGACCATAACTTTCTGAAAACGACGTTCCAACGCTTTGTCTTTTTCAAAATATTTTTGATATTCATCCAAAGTTGTCGCACCAATAGCTCGTAATTCGCCTCTTGCCAGTGCAGGTTTCAGAATGTTTGCAGCATCCATCGCGCCATCACCACCACCAGCACCAACAAGTGTATGAATTTCATCAATGAATAAAACGATGTCGCCATCGGCTGAGGTAACTTCTTTAACCACCGATTTCAAGCGTTCTTCAAATTCACCTTTGTATTTGGCTCCAGCAATCAAAGCTCCCATATCTAAGGAAAAAATAATTTTTTCTTTCAAATTATCAGGAACATCACCGTCCACGATTCGATGTGCCAATCCCTCTGCAATCGCAGTTTTTCCAACGCCCGGCTCGCCCACGAGCATTGGATTGTTTTTAGTTCGTCGTGTCAATATTTGCAAAACTCTTCGAATTTCTTCGTCACGACCAATAACTGGATCTAGTTTTCCATTTCGAGCTAATTCGTTTAGATTTTTGGCATATTTGTTTAGCGAATTATATGTTTCTTCGGCAGATTGAGACGTTACTCTTTCTCCTTTTCGAAGTTCTTCAATAGCGCTTTCTAGACCTTTTTTAGTTACGCCTTGGTCTTTTAGTACTTGAGCCACTTTGCTTTTGGAGTTGAAAATCGCTAAAATCAAATGCTCAATGGAAACATATTCATCGTTGCCTTTTTTGGCGATAATTTCTGCTTCATTCAACGTTGCGTTTGTTTCTCTCGAAAGCGTAAGAGTTCCTCCTGAAACTTTTGGATGCGATTCAATCAATTTATCCAGTATTTGTTTGAATAAATCGACGTTAACATTCAGTTTTTTGAGTAGATAAGGCGCTACATTTTCGTCCACTTCAAAAATTGCTTTCAAAATGTGCTCATTTTCAATTTGTTGTTGTCCGTTCATTTGCGTCAGCATTTGCGCTTTTTGAACAGCTTCTTGCGATTTGATGGTAAAATTGTTAATGTTCATATCGTGTTTCTTATATTTAAATGTAAATGTTCTAACTTTGATAATCGAATCTCAATTTACAGTCCATAGTAAAATAACAGCCAAAACGCTGTCGATTTTATTAAAAAAACTGACAAATTGACATAAAAAATGACAAAATGGGTTTATTTAATGGAATATTTGGTAGAAGTGATAACCAGTCGGGTCCGAAATTGCAGTGGAATTACTTGGAAACGATGGAGGATTTGGATGCGGCAGAAGCAATTTCTAAAGAAAAATGGGTTGTATTGTTTAAGCACAGCACCAGATGCAGCGTGAGTCGGTATGTGTTGAAACAATTTGAGAATACTTTTATAGGAAGTGATGACGTCGAGTTGTATTTTTTAGACTTGATTGAATACCGATTGATTTCTAATGAAATTGCATCGCGGTTTAATGTAATACATCAATCGCCTCAAATGATTGTGTTGAAAAATGGTGTGGCTATTTACAATGCCTCACACGAAAGTATTGATGCCAATAACATCAAACAATTGGTTTAAATTTCAAAAAAAAAACTACCCAAATCAACAGCTGATTTGGGTAGTTTTGTGTTTTTTCGAAGTAATTTAATTTGTTTTCTCAAGCATTTTAATTTCGCCATCGTAGCCAAAAAGGTGGTGTTCCTTAATGATTTCTGCGATACCTACAGGCAACATTGTTTCCCAACCTGGTCGACCTTTACTGATCATCTTTAAAACTTCACGAGAGAAAATTTGTAGATTTTTATCGTCCACTTCATCAATATCAATCACTTTTCCATTGAATTTAAAAAACTTGTACAGTTCTTTCATTCTTGGATGTACTTTTAGGTTTTCAGAATTGATAAAAATTCCGTTTTCATCTACCATTGGATACAAGAATACTTTAAGGTCGCGGTAGAATAATTTTCCGAAAGCCTCCAAAATTCCACCACTTAAATGACGGTAATATTTTTCGTCGAAAATGTCGACCAAATTATTAACTCCCATTGCCAATCCCATTCGTGCTTTGGTATAATTTGAAAAATATTCTACGACTTTGTAATATTCTTGGAAATTAGAAATCATAACCGTGTGACCTAAC
This sequence comes from Flavobacterium sp., assembly GCF_044368625.1. Taxonomy (GTDB): domain Bacteria; phylum Bacteroidota; class Bacteroidia; order Flavobacteriales; family Flavobacteriaceae; genus Flavobacterium. The sequence continues at coordinate 14,090 of NZ_JBIPPD010000019.1, forward strand.
GAACATAGCAGTTCTGCACGATCCATAAAATCGCGTTCGTCAATCTCACCTTCAGAACGCAGATTTGATAGGGTAATTTCGAAAATCACTAAGGTGTTTTTTTCGTCTACTTTGTTTTCTTCCACAAACATTTTATATGATTTTTCATACATATCGATGTTTACTTTGGTTACTGGACGAAAACTACCTCTTAATGCGAGAATATTTTTTTTGTATAAAATGGAAGCGGGTAAAATATTATTACCATCTGGATTAAACATCACTGCATCGGTCATTCCATTTTTTACCAATTGCAAACTCATCAAACGATTATCGACTTCGGCAAACAAGGGACCCGAGAAATTGATGGTGTCAATTTCCAGTTGATCTTTGTCTAAATGGTCGTATAAATAGCGAAGTAGTTTTTTAGGATCGTTGTACTTATAATACGCTCCATATATCAAGTTAACTCCTAAGACTCCCAATGTTTCTTGTTGCAATCGGGCATCGGTTTCTTTAAATCGAATGTGAATAATGATTTCGTTGTATGCTTGCGTAGGATCTAACTGGTAACGAATACCCACCCAGCCGTGTCCTTTAAATTGTTTTGCAAAATCAATGGTTGCTACTGTATTTGCGTAACTAAAAAACATTTTGTGGGGGTGTTTTTCCCTTGTCAATCGGGCCTCCATCAGATTTACTTCGTGCGAAAGCATTTTTTTCAAACGGCTTTCCGTCACATAACGACCGTCCTCTTCAATTCCGTAGATGGAATCGCTAAAATCTTTATCGTAAGCCGACATTGCTTTGGCAATTGTTCCAGAAGAACCACCTGTTCTAAAGAAATGTCTAACGGTCTCTTGACCAGCACCAATTTCGGCAAAGGTGCCATAAATGTTTTCATTTAAATTGATGCGAAGTGCTTTGTCCTTTATAGAAGGGATCTGTTCAATAACACGATCGCCTTTTAATATGATTTCCGTTTCCATGAAATTAAGTTGCATTTAGTAGATACAAAGTTAACAAAATAGGGCGGTAATGAACCAATTTTAGCTTATTTTTGTGTAAAATTATGACTTTTGAATATTTATTTTTTAGGTACTGGAACTTCTCAAGGCATTCCTGTAATAGGATGCACAGATGCCGTTTGCAAAAGTGCTGATTCAAGGGATAAGAGGCTTCGGGTGGCTGTTTGGGTTCATGACGAAAATTTTTCTATTGTAATCGATTGTGGTCCTGATTTTCGTTATCAAATGTTGCAATCCGGATGCAATCGTATGGATGCACTGCTTTTTACACACGAGCATGCCGATCATACGGCAGGTTTGGACGATATTAGACCTTTCTATTTCAAGCAAGGTGACATTCCATTATATGCTCATCCTAGGGTTTTGGCAAATTTAGCCGTTCGATTTGACTACATTTTTACAACTGAAAATAAGTATCCTGGAGCTCCGTCAGTTTTACCAATATCTGTTGATAAAGACCAACCATTTTACATCAACAATCAAAAAATAATTCCTGTAAATGCTTGCCATGGTGGTCTTCAAGTATTTGGGTACCGTATTGGGGATTTTGCGTATTTGACTGATGTTAAAACCATTGAAGATGCTGAAATTGATAAAATTAGAGGTGTTAAAGTTTTGGTAATCAATGTACTGCGAAAAGAACCCCATCCAACACATTTTAACTTACAAGAAGCCTTGGAATTTATTGAAAAAGTACAACCCGAAAAAACCTATTTTACACACATAAGTCATAATTTTGGACTGCATAAAACGGTTCAAGAGGAACTTCCAGAGCATGTGTTTTTGGCCTACGATAATTTACAAATTACTATATAATATTTTTATGAAAAAATCGATTTTGTTATACCTGTTTATTTTAGCGCTTTTATTTAATGTGTTTACGTACGCTTTTTTTACAAAAAATCAAAAATCTGAAAATGAACGTTCCGAAAAAATAGAAAAAGTTTTGCGGGATTCGTTGGATATAGCAAACAATAATTTGTTTGACGCCAATTATTTTTCATTAGAAACCAATCAAAATGCACAAGATTATTTTGAAAATCAGCAAACTGGAGAAGTTTTAGACTTCACGAAATTGATTCCTTTTGTCAAAGATGCGTTGATGTCTTATAACGATAAACCAGAAGGAAATCCGTACACCGGTTTTGAACAGCTTTCCGAGCGAAAATTTATTATTAATAAGGTAAAAGTATTAAATCACCGTTGGATTATTGCTGATTTTAACGACGGTTCGATTTGGGGAGAAGTAATAGTCAAGTATTTTATAAATGCCGACAAAACGGTTTCTTTTGAAGTGGCCGAAACGGTTCTTTATCCAAAACGTTAAAAAAAAGTTCCAGTTAGGAACTTTTTTTTTGAACTTCATTTCTTGTTTGCCGCATTTTGCGTAAGAGTTGGTAGTGAAAATCCTTTTTTCTCTTTTTTAGACAAAAAGAATGTATTGTACAGCCCTCACGAAAGCAATTGGGACAGGCAAGACGCCCAAATTTGCATTATTGATAATTTTAGAATAATGCTGTTTTTTCTAACCAATGTTTTAAATCGACAAAATTTTGTGGTGCTACTCCGTGTCCTACTGGATATTCTTTATAAACCGTTTGTATTCCTAAGCCTTCCAAAATTCCGGGAGCTTTTCGAGCCCAATTCAAAGGAACTACTTGATCGCTTGATCCGTGTGAAATAAACATTTGTAAGGCTGAAAAATCGTTGTTTCTGTAATTTTCTGCAATAATAGCTTCGTTTAAATAACCGCTTAGAGCTACGACTCGTTGGACTTTTTCAGGATAGCAAAGTGCCACCGCATAACTCAAAATTGTTCCTTGACTAAATCCCAATAAAGCGATTTGCTTTGAATCAATCGGATAATTTTCAACTAATTCTGATAAAAAATGTGCAATTAAATCCCGTGATTGCATGGCTTGATTGTTGTCAGAAAATTTGTTCTCATCTGAATCAAAATTGATGGCATACCAAGCATAGCTTCCGTATTGCAAATCATAAGGAGCTCTTGCCGAAACTACATAATATTCGTCGGGTAGTTCGCTTGCAAAAGAAAACAAATCTTGTTCGTTACTGCCGTAGCCATGTAATAAAAGGATTAATGGATTTTTGTCGGCTTTTAATTTTGGTTCTCGAATGAGGTATTTTAATGATAAGTTCATGCTTAATTTATTCCTTTAAATAATTTTTGATATAGGGGTCCAACAATAGGTACAACTCTCATTTTGCCTTCCAATGCACCTAAAAATCCATACAACCATAGTATAAAAATAAAAACCCAAAATGCTGAGGTAATCATCCAGCTGTTGAAATAACCAATGATGTATCCAAAAGCAAAAAAGGTTACGAAAATACCTAAGGCTTGACGAATGTGAAATGCGGCAAACGAATTTTTTAAATCACTGTTTATTGTAGCAGCGATGATCGTACCGATAATTGTAATGTAACTTATTGTTGCTGCTTTTTTTCCTTCTTGAATCATATCCATAATTTATGCTAAAACTAATTTGTTATTGTTGTAAATTCCGTACACTTTTCCTTTGATTTCAGTTCCCAAAAATGCGGAGTTTTTCGATTTGGATAAAATGTGCTCTTTTGAAAAAATCCGACTGCCTTTTGGAGAAAATAAGCTGATATTTGCAGGTTGTCCAACTTCAATTGTATTTTCTGCATTTAGAAATAAGAACCGTCCTGAAGTAAGTTTGTCAACAACAATTTCCAAAGGAAGTACATTCAATAAAGCTCCAAAAGCGGTTTCCAAACCAATAGTTCCGTTTTTTGCTAAGTCAAATTCCATTTTTTTGTGTTCTATGTCAATCGGGTTGTGATCAGATGTGATAACGTCGATGATGTCTTCTTTTACCGCTTGAATAATTGCGGTACGATCGCGTTCATTTCGCAAGGGCGGCGATACTTTAAATCGAGTGTCAAAAGTTTCTAATTTTTCGTCACTCAAAACCAAATGATGTACGGCAACACTACAAGATACTTGTAAACCTTTGGCTTTTGCCTCTCGTATTAATTGTACAGATTTTGCTGTAGTAACGGTTGGGATGTGTAATTTTCCTCCCGTATATTCTAAAATAAATAAATTTTTAGCAATTTGAATTTCCTCAGCAAGTGCCGGAATTCCTTTTAAACCCAATCGGGTCGAAACAATTCCTTCGTTAACTACTCCCGAACCTTTGATGTTTGGTTCTTGCGAAAAAGCAATAACCAAACCATCAAAATCATAAGCATATTGCAAAGCTATTTTTAACAAATTAGCATTGTCGGTATTTTTATTATAATCGCCAAAACCAACAGCTCCAGCATTTTTCATATCGAATAATTCGGCGAGATCTTTTCCTTCGCTGTTTTTGGTTAACGCTCCAATGGGAAAAAGTTCGGTTGCAAAATCGTGTGCTTTTGACTTTACAAAATGAATTTGCGATTGGTTGTCAATGACAGGTGTAGTATTGGGTTGCAATGCCACACCCGTAAAACCACTTTTTGCTGCGGTTTGCAGTCCATTTGCAATGGTTTCTCGGTCTTCAAAACCAGGTTCTCCAAAACAAACACTGGTGTCAAACCATCCTGGCGAAATGTGCAAATCGTCGAGTATTACAACTTGAAAATCAGATTTTTGTTCCAGATTTGATCCAATATTTTTTACGATACCGTTGGCAATTTCCACATCCATTATTTGATTGTGAAAAACACTTTTTGCATCCATAATTTTCGCATTTCGTAGGATTACATTCATTTGACAAATTTTTGAATAAACAATTCCGTGATTAAAAAAAGTAAGGTTAAAAGTACAAACCATTTCCAAATTTCGTTGTTGGTTCGGTTGGTTTGTAACGAATCCACAATAGCTTCAATTGAATTGGCCGACTCGAAATCAACTAAATCGGCAACAGCATCATTCAAATTACTTTCGGTTCGAGGGTAATTAAAACTGATGTTTTGAATCAACTTTTCGTTTTGAAAAATTCCGTAATTCCCTGCTTTTTCGGGCGAATTATCAAACGTCAATTGTACCCTCGTATTCATTATTTGTTGAGAAGGTACAAAATCGATTGGTTCGGTTGATGTGCTTTGCTTTACTTTCAAAATTTCATCTTTCCGAAGATCGGCTTCAACGGCAAGCGGATTTTCAGCACCAATTTGCAATGTAATAATGCCACTTCGACTGCTGTTTTGTGCCATATTATAAAAAGTGGGCACGATTAAGGGCGAATTTTGAAAATTACTATTCTCTTTATTTATAGCCGCTGAAAATACGTACACTTTTCCAAGTGCAGTAAGAAATGATGTTTCATCTTCATAACGTAAAACGGGAGCGGCAGTCGAATTAATTTGAAAATGCTGGTTCACACTCGGAAATTGAAAGTTGGTTACATTTTTTTCGAAAACATTTTTGAAAAGCGGATGTGAAAAGGCAATTTTGGTAATCATTTTTTTGCTCTTTTCATTAGCTGTAAAAGTAATTCCAAAATTTCTCAACCAAGTATTCAGCTCGTTTGCCTTGCTTTCATTCGAAGGAATAAAGATGATGTTTCCGTCTTTTTTTGCAAATTCGCTTAACGTGGTTTGCAAAGCTTGCGGTATTTGCGGCAACTCGTTCAATACAATTACGTCCTGCTTTTCGATTTGGTTGTAATTCAACGCATCGAGTTCGATATTAATGTAGTTAAATTCCGAAGCATTATAAATTTTGGATAAAAAATTGCTTTTTTGCATCGCACCAATACTCAAAACATTGATTTTTTTGGGTTCAGATATACTGAAATAAAGTTCGTTGTCGTAGTCCAAACCTTCATCTGTAATGGATGCATAACCGTTAAACGCTTGCTTGGGAATCGTAAAAAACACTTCTTTTTTATCGGAGTCAAATTTCACGATCGATTTTGCAATAAGTTTATTTTCATTATAAATACCAAGTGGAATTTCAACATTTTCAGTGCCGTAATGCGTCAATTGAAAACCGATTTCGTAAAATTTATCGGTAGTTTCTTTGATAAAAACGCTGTCAATTGATGTGTTGTTTTTTTGTTCTGCATTTACAGGAACAATAAATGTGTTGAACTCTTTGTTGATTTTTTCCAGAGATTTCGTATCGGCATTGATAAAGTCCGAAATGATAATGACGTCTTTTTGGAAAGGCGATTTTTTGGATTTGATTTGGGAAAGCACTTGATTCAGCGAAAACGGAGCGGCACTGTACGACAATCGTTGCATTTCTTTTTGAATCGATTTGACATCTGTGTCCCAAAAATTTTCGCTAGCTGTTATCAACGAAAATTTTTGATTCTCTGGAAGATGTTGTTGTAAGTCTTCCATAGCACGTTTTAACAGCGTTCCGTTTTGACCTTTGGCCTGCATACTAAAAGAATTGTCTACAACAATATACGTTTCGTTGGTAATTGCTTTGGCATCTTTGGCTTCCCAAAATGGTTGTGCAAAAGCAAAAATCAAAGCCGTTAAAATCAAAAGTCGTGTTGCTAACAAAAGCCACTTTTTAATTTTAGAACTTTTTCGGGTTTGAAGCGTTAATTCTTTTAAAAACTGAACATTAGTGAAATATTCTTTTTTGAACCGTCGCAATTGGAACAAATGAACCAAAATTGGAATCAGCAACAAGAAGAGAAAGTAAAGAATTTCGGGGTGTTTGAACTGCATTCTAATTTAGTTTACGCCAAAAGGTTTTGTTCAGAAAATCAATTTCATTTAGTTGGTCAAAAATACTACTTTTTATTTTGTCGCCTTGTAAAATTATTTTAAAATCATAAAAAGAGAAAAAGTTCGTTTGTAGTTTAGGCTTAAATTCAAAATGAGGGGATTTTAGTGAGGTATAATGATGTGTCAAAACTATCTGTATACGTGTTTATTAAAAATTTTAGCACGTGTAATAATTTATTTTTATATTTGTGAAAATTAAAGAGCAATGAGTACAAAATTGACATTAACAATCGACGAAACGGTAATTCGGCAAGCTAAAAGTTATGCTAAATTGCAAGAAAGTAGCTTGTCAAGTATTATTGAAAATTATTTAAAATCATTAGTTAAGGAGAAAACTACTTCAAAAAATGAGTTTTCTCCGATAGTGAAATCTTTAAAAAGTTCCTTTTCGGCTCAGCCTGATTTTGATTACAAAAAAGAGCTAAAAAAGAAACTTTCAGAAAAATATCTATAACCGATGAAAAACGTTTTGATTGATACCGATGTTATCTTGGATTTTTTTCTGGATCGAGAGCCTTTTTCTGAGAATGCAGCCGCGATCTTATCTATGTGTGAAAAGAACGAAATAGCTGGATTTGTTACTCCTGTAATAATAAGTAATGTATATTACATTCTAAGTCAGGAAAATAAACAAGAAAAAGTACTCGATAAATTGAAAAATTTGTTGTTAATAATCGATGTTTTAGTAATTGATAAAACAACCATTTTGGTGGCATTAAACTCCCATTTTAAGGATTTTGAGGATGCATTGCAAAATTTTACCGCTGAATTAAACGGTGCTATCGACTTAATAATTACCAAAAACACGAAAGATTACAAAAAGAGTCAAATAGGAGTGATGAGCCCGGTGGCATTTCTGAAAATAATTTAATTTCCTTTAAACAACTCAACTTCCATACATTAAATAAGATAAGATGCAAAAAATAGGTTTTGTTATAATGTTTTCATTATTTTCTAATTTAATCAGCGCTCAGGAAAATCAGCTTAGATTTTTGGTGGGAACGTACACCAATGCTTGTAAAAGCGACGGTATTTACGTTTATGATTTTGATTTAAAAACCGGAAACGCTTCGTTGTATAATCAAACTGAGAATGTTGTAAATCCCAGTTTTCTGACTTTTTCTCCTGATTCTAAAATGGTGTATGCCGTCAATGAAAATGGTAGTGAAAGTACGGTTTCGAGTTTTAAATTTAGTAAAGAAAACGGTTCATTGGATTTTATAGAAAAACGAAACGCAGAAGGAGTGAATCCTTGTCATATTATTAATGATGATCAAAATGTTTTGTTAGCCCATTATTCAAGTGGTTCGATTAGTGTTTTTAAGAAATCTAAAAAAGGAACTCTAAATGCTGCTGCTCAAACGATCAGACACACGGGTAGAAGCAAAAATCCCAATCGTCAGACTTCTTCGCACGTACACCAATTGCAATTTTCACCCGATAAAAAATATGTTTTGGCTACCGATTTAGGAACCGACAAAATCTACATTTACAAGTACAATGCATCTTCGGAGCGTGAAATTCTCAATATCAAAGACAGTGTGACGGTGAAAAGAGGTGCAGGACCCCGACATTTAACTTTTAGCCCGAACGGCAAGTTTGCGTATCTGCTGCAAGAACTTGATGGCGGAATTATCGTTTTTGATTACCGCGACGGCATTTTGCGAAAGCTGGAAGAAACGCAAGTTATAGATGACGATTTTAAAGGAGAAATTGGCGCTGCAGCAATTCATTTTTCGCCAGATGGAAATTATTTGTATGCTACCAATCGCGGATCGGCAAACGATATTACGGTTTTCACGGTTCAATCGGACGGTCGGCTGAATTTTAAAGCCACGTATCCATCAGGTGGAATTGGGCCAAGGGATTTTGCCATTGATCCTTCTGGAAATTATGTTTTGGTAGCCAATCAAAAATCGAATTTTATAATTGTTTTTAAACGCGACATCATTTCGGGTCGGTTGTCACTTTTGCCTAGAACGATTCCTATTTGTTCGCCAGTCAATATTGTTTTTGTACCTTAAACAAGTTTTAAAATGCCAACTTGTCAGAACTTTACATTGCTAAAACAAGATGAACTGACAATTTATAAACATTTTTCCAATGGCATAATCATTGCTTTTGGATGAGTAGTTTAAAAAAAATTAAAATTTAAATACAATAAAATGGGTAAAATAATTGGTATTGACTTAGGAACTACGAATTCATGTGTGTCTGTAATGGAAGGAAGTGAAGCAGTTGTAATTCCTAACTCAGAAGGAAAAAGAACAACACCATCAATCATTGCTTTCGTTGAAGGTGGCGAAATTAAAGTGGGGGATCCTGCAAAAAGACAAGCAGTAACTAATCCTACCAAAACAATCGCTTCTATCAAACGTTTTATGGGACAAAATTTTGCTGAAACTACAAATGAAGCAAAAAGAGTTTCTTACAAAATTGTAAAAGGAGACAACAATACGCCACGTGTGGATATTGACGGTCGTTTATACACGGCTCAAGAATTGTCAGCAATGACACTTCAAAAAATGAAAAAAACAGCAGAGGACTATTTAGGACAAACAGTTACTGAAGCAGTTATTACTGTTCCTGCTTATTTTAATGATGCACAACGTCAGGCTACGAAAGAAGCGGGCGAAATTGCAGGTCTTAAAGTAATGCGTATCATCAATGAGCCAACAGCAGCTGCACTTGCTTATGGATTGGATAAAAAAGGTACTGATCAAAAAATTGCTGTTTACGATTTAGGTGGAGGTACATTTGATATTTCTGTTCTTGAATTAGGAGACGGAGTTTTTGAGGTATTGTCTACAAATGGAGATACACACTTAGGTGGAGACGATTTTGACCACGAAATTATCGACTGGTTGGCTAAAGAATTTATGGCTGAAGAAGGTATCGATTTGCGTTTAGACCCAATGTCATTGCAACGTTTGAAAGAAGCTGCAGAGAAAGCAAAAATTGAATTGTCTTCTTCTTCAGAAACGGAGATCAACTTGCCATACGTTACAGCAACGGCTTCAGGACCAAAACACTTAGTAAAGAAATTATCTCGTTCTAAATTTGAACAATTGACAGATTCTTTAGTAAAACGTTCTATGGAACCAGTTGCTAAAGCGTTGAAAGATGCAGGTTTAACTGTTTCTGATATTGACGAAGTTATTCTTGTAGGAGGTTCAACGCGTATGCCAAGAATCGCTGACGAAGTGGAGAAATTCTTTGGTAAAAAAGCTTCGAAAGGAGTAAACCCTGATGAAGTTGTAGCAATTGGAGCTGCTATTCAAGGTGGAGTTTTATCTGGAGATGTAAAAGATGTATTGTTACTTGACGTTACACCTTTATCTTTAGGAATCGAAACTATGGGTGGTGTATTGACAAAATTAATTGAGTCAAATACTACAATTCCAACTAAAAAATCACAGGTTTTCTCAACTGCTGCTGATTCTCAACCATCTGTTGAAATTCACGTGTTGCAAGGAGAAAGAGCGATGGCTACTGATAACAAAACAATCGGTCGTTTTCACTTAGACGGTATTCCACCAGCACCAAGAGGTGTTCCTCAAATTGAAGTTACTTTTGATATTGATGCTAATGGTATCATCAAAGTCTCTGCAACTGACAAAGGAACTGGAAAATCTCACGATATTCGTATCGAAGCTTCTTCTGGATTGACAGCGGAAGAAATCGAACAAATGAAAAAAGATGCCGAAGCGAATGCTGGTGCAGACAAAATAGCTCGTGAAAGAGCAGAGAAGTTAAACGAGGCTGATTCGATGATTTTCCAAACAGAAAGTCAATTGAAAGAATTGGGTGATAAACTTACTGACGCTCACAAAACTTCTATCGAAATGTCGTTGACGGAGTTGCGATTGGCACATTCTAACCAAGATGTTGAAGCAATTCAAAAAGCGTTGGATAACATCAATGCAGCTTGGAAAGTAGCTACTGAGGCAATGTATGCTCAAGGAGAAAACGGTCAAGCTCAAGGTGGTGCTCAACCACAAGCGAACGCTCCAGAAGGGGATAATGTACAAGACGTAGATTACGAGGAAGTAAAATAAGCAGCGAACTAATTTTGAAAATCAATATTGTGTAAATCGCTTATCCCGATTTTTTAGGGACTTGAAAATAGAATTAACCGAGTTAGAAATAGCTCGGTTTTTTTGTTTTTATAGATATTTGAGGATTTAGGTGTATGAAAGGTTGAAGAATGGTTATTTATAAATGTATTTAGTATAGCCAACAATTTTCTTTTTATAAGTCTTGGAGTTGATCAATTGGTCTTTTTGCACAAATAAAAACATCAATAGTTTTTCAATTTTTTCTACATCTTTAATTTCGATAAAAGTATTGGATTTGATTTGTACCCTACCATCACGCGTTTTCGGAAGATTTTTTAAATTAGTATACTTTTCTAGTTTTATTTCAAGATTGTTGTTTAATAGATCAGAATCAATAATTGCGGAAATTTGGGAGTTGTCAAACTCAACTATCAGTATCGATTTTTGAGTAAATGTCGGAATTTTGAATTTTTTTCCTTTACATTCTAAAAGAATTGTGTCGTTATTTGTAATTAATTTTATTTTAAGGTCGATAGGTAACTTACTTTTTTTATCGTTAACGTAGTAATCTAATCGATGCTTGGTAGCCAAATCTTGGGCGAAAGTCGCTATCGACCACATTAAAATACAAAGAAAAAATGCTTTATCCATTATTGCTGTGTTCAATTCATAAGTGCAACAAACTTATTATTTAGAGTTTCAATTGGACTAAGATAATTGAATTTTCTAATAGGTCTGTTATTAATTGATAATTCTACTTGT
>NZ_JBIPPD010000153.1:0-8074 GCF_044368625.1 Flavobacterium sp.
TTTGTAATCACTTCTGATTTTTGTCAAAAAATATTTAATTTTACTATTTACAAATATAGTAATTCAATTGAAACAATTTTGATTTCGTTTGTTTGAAAAATGTAGAAATACAGGTTGATTTTTTCTAATTTATTTATTTAAATATTCATCAAGAATAATCTATTTTATGTTTTATTGGTGAAAGTATTTATAGAAAAGTTCTAAAAAGCGATGATGTACTTTTCTACCTGATTTTAAATTGCAAAACCATTGTTAAGTTTTGTTATCACTTTTTGGCGCCAGCCAAGTTTTTTTACTCCAACCTAATCTTAGGATCCAACCACGCATAAACGAGGTCTACCAAAATATTGATTACCACAAAAGTCGTAGCAATTACTATCACAGACCCCATAATCACGGGCAAATCTAAGGTGTTGAGTGCTTCTACAATTTCTTTTCCCAAACCGTTCCATCCAAAAATATATTCCACAAAAACCGCTCCGGCAAGCATGGAAGCAAACCAACCTGAAATGGCCGTAACCACTGGATTTAGCGAGTTTTTAAGAGCATGTCTTTTGATGATTTGAAATTCACTCAAACCTTTGGCACGGGCCGTTCGGATGTAGTCCATACTGAAAGTTTCCAAAAGGGAATTTCGCATCAATTGCGTAACCACCCCTAGGGGTCGAATGCCTAAAACAATGGCTGGTAAAATAATATTTTTCCATTGGATGTAACTGCCATTTCCAAAATCATCTACTTCATACAAACTGCCGGTCATGTTGAGGTTAGTGAATTTTTGTAACACAAAACCAAACAACCAAGCGAACAAAATAGCACTAAAAAACGAAGGAACACTCATTCCCAATGTACTGATTAAAGCAATGAGTCGGTCAAGCCAAGTGTTGTAGTACAATGCGGATATTATTCCCAATAAAATTCCAATTCCTATGGCGATGAGAATTGCAAAAAAGGCCAACAAAAATGTATTGGGTAAGGTGTTTCCAATAATTTCAGTGACTTTTTTTCCGCTTTTTTGGAAACTTTCACGCAAATAAGGCGTTTTTAAAGCCAATGTCTGACTTCCAATGGTAAAAAGCGAAATGGCATTGTATTTTTCTTTGTTAAGAAACGAATACTTTTCAGGACTCGTATGATGCAGCGAAATCGGGGAGAGGTCGTTTAAATAATTCAGGTATTGAATCGATAAAGGTTGGTCAAATCCATATTTCTTTTTGATAATGGCCAGTTGTTCGGAATTTTCGTTTTGATCCAACATCATTCGTGCGGGATCGCCCGGCAAAACGGTAAATAAAAAAAAGATAACCGTGACCACTCCAAAAAGGGTGAGAAATGCATATCCGATTTTATTTAAAAAGTAGCGAATCATGGAGCAAGTATTCAGTTTTCAGCGTGGAGATTAGTTATATATTCTAAAAATAAAAAAATGAGCCGTTTAAATGATATCAAACGGCTCCTTTTATTACAATTTCAATTTGTCAATGTCGTTGTAATGCACTTTTTGGGTAATGGTTCCTTTTTCTAAAGTGACGATACTTGGGTTGGCGCGTTCGATGGTTTTTAAAGTAGTGGCATCGGTAAAATAATACTCGAATGTAAAGTTGTATTTGGCTTTTACTTTTGCAATTTCTTGCTGACTAGAAGCCGTCATTCCAATTACTTTATAACCTTTTTTGACCGCAGCTTGGTGCAAAGCCTCGAGTTTTTGCAAACCCGCTTCGTCTGCGATTTCTAAATTATAAGAAATAAAAAGCATCAACTTTGGCTCTGCTAAGAATGTACTTGTGAAATCCACATCCTCTTTTTCCATAGTGAAATCGTGGATCGGTGGTACATATCCTAGAGAAATAATTTTATCTTTTCGATCCACAAACTGAGCACCTGGAGGGATGGACATCAATTCTTTGTCGGTAAATTCGGTATCAACGCCATTTACTTTATACACAAAAATCATTTCAATCACTGCGGGTTCGGCATCCGGCGGGAAAGCCATTCCTTCCTCGATATTGGTTCCTACTTTATAAGCTCTGAAATCTTTTAAAGGCAAATGATTCAATACCCAATAGGCCATAAAAATACACAATACCAATGTAATTCCAGTGAGAATAGCATTTACATTATTTTTGAATAATGGCTTAATCAATTTGATGTTGATAACCAAAATCAGAATGAAAAACAACAGTACGATGTCTTTAGTAAACGATTCCCAAGGCGTTAATTTCAACGCGTCGCCAAAACAGCCACAGTCGGTTACTTTATTGAAATAAGCAGAATAAAAAGTAAGGAAAGTAAAAAATACAATCATCAACAATAAACTCCAAATGGTCAGTTTCTGTTTAAAACCAATCAAAAGCATTATGCCTAAAACCACTTCTAAAATCACCATTATTACAGCGATAGCCAAAGCCAAAGGTTCTAGAAAAGGCAAATTTAAAACGGGTTGCGAGAAATACTCTTCTAGTTTGAAGGCAAATCCAATCGGGTCATTCAATTTGATTAATCCAGAAATAATGAACAAAATGCCGACAAAAATTCGGGAGAATTGGGTGATGATGTTTTTCATGTTTGTTATTTTTTTCAAAAAAATGAAATCTTCTATAAATGTTTTTGCATCAAAATCAATGCGAATATCGAATAATTAATCATGTCTTGATAGTTGGCATCAATGCCTTCCGAGACAATTGTTTTTCCTTTGTTGTCTTCAATTTGCTTTACGCGAAGGAGCTTTTGTAAAATCAAATCGGTAAGGGAACTCACCCGCATTTCGCGCCAAGCTTCTCCGTAGTCGTGGTTTTTATTTTCCATCAAGGCTTTCGTTACCTGGATTTTATCGTCGTATAATCGAGTGGCTTCAGCAGTTTTTAAATCGGGTTGTTCCACAACGCCCAATTCTAATTGAATCAACGCCATTACCGCATAATTGATAATACCAATAAATTCTCCGGTTTCGTCTTCGTCTATTTTGCGTACTTCGTTTTGCTGCAAGCTACGGATTCGTTGGGCTTTGATGAATATTTGGTCGGTTAATGACGGCAAGCGTAAAATGCGCCAAGCACTCCCATAATCACTCATTTTATTGATAAAAAGACTGCGGCAATGGCCTACTATTTTATCGTATTCTTGAGAAGTATTGCTCATTATTGAATTATATTTGTATAAATTTTTTCAAAAATAAGGAATAAAAAACGATTAAGCCAAAAGGAAATCCCAAACCCCAAAAAAAAGTACAAATGACTATAAATTGCAAAGGAAGATTGATTGATTTGAGTTCCCCAAAAGTTATGGGAATTTTAAATCTAACGCCCAATTCTTTTTTTGACGGCGGCATCTATTCAAGCGAAAATGCGATTTTAACTCAAGTACAAAAAATGTTAGCCGATGGAGCCACCTTTATTGACGTTGGAGCTTATTCCAGCAAACCCAATGCGGAGTTTGTTTCGGAAGAAGAGGAGATACAACGATTGATTCCCGTAATTGAACTTTTACTCCAACATTTTCCGAAAATTATACTTTCGGTAGACACGTTTAGAAGTCAAGTAGCCGCTAAGGCAATTCAATCGGGAGCGGCAATCATTAATGATATTTCGGCTGGAAATTTAGATACTGAAATGATGAAAACCGTTGCCAAATTTAAAGTTCCGTATATCATGATGCACATGAAAGGAACGCCACAAACGATGCAAATTCTAACGAATTATGACGATATTTTGAAGGAAATGTTATTCTATTTCTCTGAAAAAGTAAACGTTGCCAGAAGTTTGGGAATTTCCGATATCATCGTCGATCCCGGCTTTGGCTTTGCCAAAACATTGGAACAAAATTTCGAAGTAATGCATAAGTTGGAATTGTTTCAAATGCTTAATTTGCCCATATTATCTGGGGTTTCTAGAAAATCAATGATTTACAAAACATTAGAAAACACGCCTCAAGAAGCCTTGAACGGAACCACAGTTTTAAACACAATTTCTTTACTCAAAGGTGCGAAAATTTTGAGAGTCCACGATGTAAAAGAAGCCCTTGAAGCCGTAAAGTTATTTGACGCGATGAAAGGTTAAAATATAAAATTTCAATACCGAGGCTTCGGGAGGGGTAGATTCTACTTGTGATGGTACGGTTCGTTTTTCAAAATAGTAAAACCCCGATACAATTGTTCGATAAAAAACAACCGAACCATTTGGTGTGAAAATGTCATCTTCGAAAGCGAAATTTTCCCTTGTGCTTTTTGATACACATTTTCCGAAAAACCGTATGGACCTCCAATAACAAAAACCAAAGTTTTAATTCCTGAGTTCATTTTCTTTTGTAATTCTTCCGAAAATTCCATACTACTGAAATTTTTGCCGTTTTCATCAAGTAAAATAAGTTGGTCGGTCGAAGTGATTTTAGCCAAAATCAATTCACCTTCTTTTTCTTTCTGTTGGAGTTCGGACAGGTTTTTGACATTTTTGATATCGGCGATAATTTCCAAATCAAATTTGACATAAAACGAAAGCCGTTTTTGATAATCGTCGATTAAGGATTGCAACTGTTTATTGTCGGTTTTGCCAATGGCAATGAGTTTGATGTTCATCGAATCCTACTTTTTTAAAGTACAAAGGTGCGGTGTTTTTTTATAAAATAAAACGCCAACTTACGATTTTCAGCCACTTTACAATTTAAAAACTGTAATTTTGAATCACAAAAACTTTTAAAATGCTCCAAATTAAAGATCCTTTAGGTACTTCATTTGAACTAAACTCCACGCCTCAACGCATTATTTCGTTGGTGCCATCCTTAACCGAAACACTCTATGATTTGGGTTTGGAAGATAAAATTGTTGGAATTACAAAGTTTTGTGAGTTTCCTGTTCACTTCAAATCGACCAAGAAAATTATTGGCGGTACTAAAAAAGTGCATTTTGAAAAAACACGACTGCTTCAGCCGGATTTTATTATTGCTAACAAGGAAGAAAATACTGAGGAAATAGTGCTTGAGTTGCGAAAAATTTGTCCCGTTTGGGTAACGAATATTGTTACGATTGAAGATACTTTGCAAACGCTAATCGACTTTGGTGAAATATTCAATTGCCGGACAGAAGCCCGAAAATGGGTCGACAAAATTGCTTTTGGACATACTGATTTTTTGGATTTTCGCAACTCTTTGCCTGTTCGAAAAACGGTTTATTTTATTTGGAAAAACCCGTATATGGTAGCGGGAAGTGGAACCTTTATCGACCAAATGTTGCAACTCAATCATTTGGATAATTGTTATAAAAACCAACAACGTTATCCTGAAATTACAATTGAATCGATGAAAAAAGAGGGCAATCCAGAACTCGTATTATTATCCTCAGAACCCTTTCCTTTCAAAGATGAAGATGTTTTTGAAATCGAGAGCAACACTCCTAACGTTAAAACGATGTTTGTAGATGGGACATTTTTTTCATGGTACGGCACCCGATTGCACCACGCATTTTCTTTTTTTAAACAATTGCATCGGGAATTGAAATGAACGCTTTAATTTTTTGGATTCGAAAAATTTCCTAAACCCAGCCTAAAATTTAGAAGAAGTGCGGCTAAATACTGTAATTTGTATTACTTTCGTCAAAAAACTGATTTTTGCTACATTATTCTATTTTTTCCAATACAAAAAGCGACCATTGGATTACGTTTGTCCACGGAGCGGGCGGAAGTTCGTCCATTTGGTTCAAGCAAATTAGGGATTTTCAAAAGCACGCCAATATACTACTTTTGGATCTTCGTGGTCACGGCGAATCTAAAAATTACACATCGGATGTTCCCTATACGTTTTCATTTTTGGCGTCCGATATTAATGCAGTTTTAATACATTTGAACATTCAAAAATCGCATTTTGTAGGAATTTCTTTAGGGACAATTTTGATTCGTCAATTGGCAGAAGTGTATCCCGAAAAAGTACAAAGCATGACTTTGGGAGGCGCCATTTTTCAAATGAATTTTCGTGCTCAAGTTTTGATGCGATTGGGAACTATCTTCCAATATTTTGTTCCTTACTTGTGGTTGTATCGGTTTTTTGCTTACGTCATTATGCCGCGTCGTAATCACAAAGTTGCCCGTTCTTTATTTGTTAACGAAGCAAAAAAAATGAATCAAAAGGAATTTATGAAATGGTACGTGCTTACTTCGGAAGTCAATCCTATTTTAAAAAAATTCAGAGCGAATGAAGCAACCATTCCAACTCTTTTTTTGATGGGTGAACAGGATTACATGTTTTTGCCATCGATTAAAAAACATGTGGCAAGTCAAAATACATTTTCAAGTTTAATTGTAATTTCAAATTGTGGACATGTAGTTAATGTAGAAAATGCCGAAGTTTTCAACAAAGAAACCCTATATTTTATTAGCAAGAGCAAATAAAAAAGCTGAAACTAAAAGTCCCAGCTCATTTAAAAAAATCTAACTAACCAAACCAAATTATTAAACTCTGATGCAAAGGTCGGAAAATATAATTCAGGTTTTGTTAAGTCAATGTTAAGTCTATGTCATTGATTCCAAAAAGATTATAAAATTTTAGTTCATTTTTTATTTCTTTAGCTAATAATTTGACTGTACTTATTTTTAATCTTGATTATAAAAAGAAGCCACTCCTATGTCCTTGTCAAAACTTTAAAAAAAAACTGCATTACGTTTACCTTAATAGTATGCATTTTTTTAAACTGTTTTTAATCTTTATTCTAAAATAGAAAAGCATTGTGAGGATTTTTTTATTTTCTGGAATAAATAAACAATTCATTTCTCATTATTTTGTAAAATACATTTAAATCCATTGATTTTAGTTGATTTCCTGTCTAACGTTCCTATTTTTTATGTTCATTTAGCAATAAAATAAAGTTAAAATTATGAATTTGAAAATTTTGTGCTACTATTTGGTGGATATGTGCTAATTATTTAATAATAATAAAATTAACTTTGAAATTCACTTAAAAATATAAATATGAGCGATATAGCAAAAAGACCTGAATTTAAGGCAAAATACGCGAATTACATTAATGGAAGATTTACCGAACCTGTTAACGGCAACTATTTTGATGTTATCTCTCCAATTGATGGAAAAGTTTTTACTCAAGCAGCACATTCAACAAAAGAAGATTTGGCGTTGGCGGTTGATGCCGCTGATGAAGCCTTCAAAACATGGGGAAAAACTTCAGTTACGGAGCGAAGTATTCTTCTAAACAAAATTGCCCAAGCTATTGAAGACAACCTAGAGTATATTGCTACTGTTGAAACAATAGATAATGGTAAACCAATTCGAGAAACGCTAGCCGCTGATATTCCTTTAGCAATTGATCATTTTCGTTATTTTGCGGGTGTTATTCGTGCAGAGGAAAGTTCTATTACCGAACTTGATTCCCAAACCGTTTCGATTGCTTTGAGTGAACCTCTTGGGGTTGTAGCACAAATTATTCCGTGGAATTTTCCGATCTTAATGGCAGTTTGGAAACTTGCACCTGCCTTAGCAGCTGGAAACACCGTAGTATTGAAACCTGCAGAAAGTACTCCTATATCAATACTAGTATTAATGGAAATCATTGGTGATATTCTCCCTCCTGGTGTTATTAACATCGTTAACGGGTTCGGATCGGAATTGGGTAGGGCTTTAGTTACCAATAAAAAAGTTTCCAAAGCTGCATTTACCGGATCTACCGCAACAGGACGTTTGGTAATGCAATATGCTACTGAAAATATTATTCCAGTTACTTTAGAATTAGGAGGAAAATCTCCCAATATTTTTATGAAATCCGTAGGTGATGCTGATGATGACTTCTATGACAAAGCCATTGAAGGTGCTGTTTTATTTGCATTGAATCAAGGAGAAATTTGTACATGTCCGTCTCGTTTATTAGTTCACGAAGATATTTATGAAAAGTTTATAGCAAAAGTGATTGAAAGAACCGAAGCAATTATTGCTGGAAATCCGTTAGATAAATCTACTATGATTGGTGCTCAAGCTTCCTTGGTTCAAAAAGAAAAAATCATGTCTTATCTTAAACTAGGAAAAGAAGAGGGTGCAGAATTGTTAACAGGTGGAGATGCTAATCATATTGGAGGCGATCTTG
>NZ_JBIPPD010000154.1:0-8050 GCF_044368625.1 Flavobacterium sp.
CGTATTGTTTGACCACTTTATTTACTTCAAGAATGTTGCTCATTTGCTTTATTGATTTACTGTAAATATAAATTATTAATCGACCTAAAATTGTGTTTTTTCAAAAAAAAACCCACCCTTATTTGCACAAGGATGGGAAAAATTGCTATGAAAAAGAATTCACTAGTAAACTAGTAAAGACCAAATGTAGGTAAAGTTTTTATATTATGAAAACATATCTTTCACTTTTTCGAAAAAAGATTTGTCGGACTTTTCAGGGTTTGGTGTAAAATTTTCATCGTTCAAGTTTTTTTCAAAAAACTGCTTTTGTTCTTTGTTCAACGTTTTGGGAGTCCATACGTTAACGTGGACAAGTAAATCGCCGTTTCCGTAACCATTGATGCTTGGAATTCCTTTTCCTTTTAAACGTAAAATTTTTCCAGATTGGATTCCTTCTTCCAGTTTTATACGTACTTTTCCATTCACAGCATTGATGTCTTTGGAAACACCTAAAACCGCTTCGGCAAAGCTAATGTATAAATCCAAATGCAAGTTTTCGCCTTCGCGTTTCAAACTTTCGTGTTCCACTTCTTCAATAACCACAATCAAATCTCCTGGAATACTGTTGTTTCCTGGGGCTTCGTTTCCTTTATTGGCTACTTTGAGTTGCATACCTTCGGCTACACCAGCGGGAATTTTAATAGAAACCGTTTCGTCTTCGACAATCAAACCTTGTGCGTCCGCGTTTGAGGGTTTTTGATCAATAATTTGACCCGAACCTCCACAAGTGGTGCAAGTTGTAGCCGATTGCATACGTCCCAAAATTGTATTGGTAACTCGCATTACTTGACCTTGACCGTTACAAGTCGAACAGGTTTTGTAGGAAACACCCGAAGCTTGAATCTTACGTTTTACTTTGACTTTTTTATCTACGCCATTAGCAATTTCTTCCAAAGTCAATTTGACTTTAATACGCAAATTGCTTCCTTTAACACGTCGTTGACCGCCACCGCCGCCAAATCCGGAGAATCCGCCACCGCCACCGAAAGCACTTCCGAAAATGTCGCCAAATTGGCTGAAAATGTCGTCCATATTCATACCGCCTTGTCCACCGCCAAAACCACCTGCGCCACTAAATGCTTGGTGCCCAAATTGATCATACTTCGCTTTCTTTTGAGGATCGCTCAATACTTCATAAGCTTCAGCAGCAGCTTTAAAATTTTCTTCGGCTTCTTGATTTCCTGGGTTTTTATCAGGATGATATTCGAGCGCTTTCTTTCGATAGGCTTTCTTTATTTCAGCTGCATCGGCATTTTTTGTGATGCCTAATATCTCATAAAAATCTTTATTCATAAAACTTGATTTTTTTAAATCGAACCATTATTTGCTATAATTTTACCGATTTAAAATCTTAAAAACTTACTAATTATTAACACTTAATAACTGAGTACCATTATTATATTATTTGCCCTATGTCGTACATCTTACTTGGTAAAAACCTGTACGTTATAGGATTACATTCCTGTTACCACTTTTGGATAACGAATAATTTTATCGCCCAACTTGTACCCTTTTTCGATGACATCCACAATTTTTCCTTTCAACTTTTCAGTTGGAGCAGGAATTTGCGTAATTACTTCCGCAAAATCAGCGTTAAAAACGTCGCCATTTTTAATTTCAACTTCTTCTAAACCTTTAGAAACCAATAGACTTTTAAGTTTTTCGTGGATTAATTCGACGCCTTTAGTCAAGGATTTGTCTTTGGCTTTTCTGATTTCAACTATACCTCTGTCAAAATCGTCTAAAACGGGCAATAAGGATTGTAAAACGTCCTGATTGGCAGTTTTGAATAATTCAATACGCTCTTTGGAAGTTCTTCTTTTATAATTTTCAAATTCGGCAAAAAGCCTTAAAAATTTGTCTTTTTCTGCTGCTAATTCTTGAGTCAATTTTTCTTCTACACTTATTTCTTCAACGTTTACTTGCTCTTCAGTTGTTGTATTTTCAATTGCACCATCCGTTAAATCAAACTCTTTTTCTGTGTTTTCAGTAGTCATTTTTGCTTTATTTTTGAATAAATTTTTTAAATCCATTTTTTCATTTTTATTTGTCAAAATCATTGCCAAATAATCCCCCGTGTCAAATTGTCACTTTATTGACAGAAACCATTTTTTTAAAAAAAATATTTTAAGAGAATTTTCAAGTTGGTTATTTAAGTTTGTTACTATAATATTTGAAACTATGGAATGCACATAACGGAAATTGCGGTGCATTTGAAAATGCTTCGCAGGTTGCAAGCTCGGGTCATAGAATACCAAATAAAATAGTATCCGATGCGGTAAACCCCGATAAAGATATATGCAACCCGAGTCCCGATAATCAGCGGGAGGAACATTCGAAACAATTACTCCCGATAGCTATCGGGAGACCGGTAAAAAACAATAAATATCTACATATGAAAAAAAGAATTTTTAGCGTGCTCTTTTTGGCTTCTTTAAGCACTTTTGTATCTTGTAAAAAAGAAACAACGACTACTACCACTGAAGCTACGGAAACAGTGGAAGCCTCTACCACTTCTGCGAGCTACAAAGTAGATTTAGAAAATTCGGTAATAAACTGGAAAGGGACTAAACCTACCGGAATGCATACAGGAACCATTAAATTGAAGGAAGGACAAGCAATGGTTAATGCTGATAAATTGGAAGGCGGAAAGTTTGTTTTCGATATGAATTCCATTACAGTAACTGATTTAAAATCAGGTGATGGAAAAGAAGATTTAGAAACACATTTAAAAGGAACTGGTGATCAAGCAGAACAAGACCACTTTTTTAATGTAGGAAAATATCCAACAGGAAGTTTTGAGGTGACGAAAGTTACAGAGGAAAACGGCAAGATGATGATTACAGGCAATTTGACTTTGAAAGAAATTTCAAAAAGCGTTACAATTCCCGCAATGATTACTAACGATGGTACTTCGATGACCATCAAAAGTGAACCGTTTATGATCAATAGAACAGAGTGGAAAGTGAATTATGCGTCAAAATCTGTTTTTGATGATTTAAAAGACAAATTTGTTGACGACAATATCGAATTAACCGTTGATGTTAAAGTATTAAAATAGTTATTAATTCATCTTTACTATTAATAGAAACTCCGATTTATTTCGGAGTTTTTTATTCTATTAAATCAACCAAAGCTTTATCTACTTGTTTAAATTTAAATACAAATCCGTGGTTTTGAATTTTTTTAGAACTTACATTTTGACTGGCAAATAGCAGTGTGTGCATTTCTCCAAGAACAATCGACATAAGAAGTTTTGGAATTGGAGGCATAAACAAGGGTTTATTTAAAACTGCTGCAATTTCTTGAGTCAACTTTTTATTCGTTATTGGATTTGGAGCAACAGCATTGTAAGTCCCGTCCAATTGGTTTTGCACGGCATATAAATAAAGTTCCACCAAGTCGTGAATGTGAATCCAAGACTGTACTTGTTTTCCGGTGCCAAAAGGCGACCCCAAGCCCAATTTTATCGGTTTCATCATTTCTGGTAGTGCACCTCCTTTGTTAGAAAGTACTAAGCCAGTACGAATTTTAGCTACTTTTATATTGAGTAATTTAAATTTATGGACTGATTCTTCCCATTTTAAAACTACTTTACCTAAAAAACTTTCATCTACTTCTTGTTCCTCTTCGGTATATACTTTTGACAAATTGTCGGGATAGATGCCAATTGCAGAAGCGGAAATAATTTGTTTAACGCTATGAGGATTTGCTTTTAAGGCTTTGAAAAGTACGTTTGACGATAAAATTCGACTTTCAATAATCTCTTGTTTATATTTGGGAGTCCATCGTTTGGAGATAGTAGCTCCTGCCAAATGAATAATCGACTCCACTCCCATCAGTGCATTTTCGTCGATGATTCCTTGGTTCGGATCCCAGAAAAAACCGTGATAATTGGGTTGGGATTCAATTTTTCTTTTGGAAGTAGTTAAGTAATGAATAGTAATGCCGTTTTGAAGTAAAAGAGCTACTAATTCTGAACCAATTAATCCAGTTGCTCCTGTAATTAAAATTTTCATTCCATTTGTTGTTTACATCAAAATTACAATCAAATTAGAGAACTTGAAAGACAATTATGCTATGTTTAACGGTCGTGGATATTTACTTTTTATTTTAAGCGTCCATTCAAAATGCATTTCGGAAACTTGAATTTGCTCTTGATTATATCCAATAGATTTTAACCAAACCGTTTGACCTTCTCCTGTATCAATCGCTTTACGAACGATTTCTTTTACCAAAATTCCATCGGTACAAATAAATGTTATTTTTCCTGTAGCTTTTTTTGAAAAACTACTTTTATTATTGGCAACAAGCATCGATATTTTATGACCACTTTTCTGTATCTCATTCATTACCAATGCACCTGTGGTTAGTTCCGCCGCCATTGCTTGAACTGCAAAATACATCGAATTGAAAGGATTTTGATTGATCCATCGGTGGGTTACTGTGGCTTTACATTCTGAATTATTGATTTCTTTTACACGAACACCACATAAAAATGCCGATGGCAATTTGAGGAATAAGAAACTATTGAGCTTACTGGTATTGAGAGCCATATTGAGATAATTTTTTGTAAAAATAAACTATATTCTTCACATATCACAATGTTAATCTTTTGTTAATATTCAGTACTATGCGAAACAAGATACTGTCTTTTGAACATATATTTGCATAAGAAAATACTATATACTTTAAATCATGGAAAAAATCACACATTCAAACACAGCAACGGCAATTCACTTGACTAGTTTGTTGCAATACTTTATTCCCTTTGGAAACTTTATATTTCCAATTATCATTTGGGCATCGTCCAAAGACCAATCGGAATATGTGGACGAACAGGGCAAACAAGTTATCAATTTTCAATTGAGTCTGTTTATTTACTCGTTGATTTTGGCGCTTATTGCTATACCGGTTGCATTGTTCACCCTTTTCAGTAGCAGCAGTTTTACATTGCATGAAGATGCTGATTTTGTTTTTGAGAATTTCAACTTTGCAGAAGTATCCGGCGGATTAATTTTTGTAGCTATTGCGATTGTGATTTTCTGTACAATGAAAGCCGCAGAATTCTTTTTGATAATTTATGCCGCTCTAAAGACCTCGCAAAAAACGCATTTCAGATACCCATTTACCATCAATTTTTTAAAATAATCAGAGAGCTCATCACTCTAAAAGGTTTCAATCATCAATCAAAAAAAGAACAATTATGTTACAAGTAATCATCACAGCAGCCTTATTCATCACAGGGCTATTTGCCACAGACGAGCATACAATGCAAACGTCTTTCTCCCAAACGGAGATTTGTTCACATGCAAATTGGAAACCACAAGAAACTTGTTTCCAAGACAAACCAGCGTTCCTTTTATGGGACGAAAACACGAATCTGAAAAATGAAAATGAAAGAGAAACGATTTAAAAAAAGACAATTATGAATATAGAAAACACAAAAGCCCAAATGCGGAAAGGTGTTTTAGAATTTTGCATCTTATCGGTTTTAAAAGAAAAAGATGCCTATACTTCTGAAATATTAGAAACACTGAAAAACGCAAAATTGTTAGTTGTGGAAGGTACGATTTATCCGCTCCTCACCCGACTCAAAAACGACGGATTACTCAACTACCGTTGGGAGGAATCAACTTCTGGACCACCTAGAAAATACTACGGATTAACAGAAATAGGACATACATTTTTAAACGAATTAAGCGGAACCTGGACGGAACTATCAGACGCTGTAACTATAATCACAACTCAAAACTAACAAGTCATGAACAAAACTGTAAATATTAATTTAGGTGGAATGTTTTTTCATATCGACGAAGAGGCCTACCAAAAATTGTCGCGCTACTTTGAAGCGATTAAACGCTCACTTACCAACTCTAACGGTCAAGACGAAATTATCAAAGATATCGAAATGCGAATTGCTGAACTATTTGCTGAAAAGCATTCGAACGGCAAACAAGTCATCAGTTTAAGAGAATTGGACGAAGTGATTGCCGTTATGGGTCAACCAGAAGATTACCGCTTGGATAACGACGAAAACGAAAGTGCAAAAGCAAATTATACCTACCAAACCAAAGGAACAAAAAAATTATACCGTGATAAAGACGGCGGAATGATAGGTGGTGTTTTAGCCGGATTGGGACATTACTTTGGTATTGATAAAGTGTGGATTCGTATTTTCTTTTTGATTCTACTATTTACTTTTGCTTTTGGAATTATTCCGTATATCATTTTATGGATTGTAATGCCGGAAGCGGTTACCACGTCAGAAAAACTTGAAATGACTGGAGAACCCGTAAATATTTCAAATATTGAAAAAAAAGTGCGAGAGGAGTTTGATAACGTTTCTGAAAAATTCAAAAACGCCAATTACGACGCAATGGGCAACCAAGTAAAAACGGGAGTCGATCGAATTGCCTCTAACGTGGGAAAAGTGTTTATGGTTATTTTTAAAGCTTTTGCAAAAGTTCTAGGAGTGATCTTGATTTTAACCGCTCTGCCTGTACTAGTTATGTTATTGATCGGAATTTTCACTTTAGGTAGTGCTGCTTTTGTAGAATTTCCGTGGAGCGACTTTATCCAAGCTGGAAATTTTTCTGATTTTCCCGTGTGGACTTTTGGACTACTGGTATTTTTTGCTATCGGGATTCCGTTTTTCTATCTAATGATTTTAGGCTTTAAACTATTGATTACCAATATGAAATCTTTAGGAAATATTGTAAACTATACCTTGTTTGCATTGTGGATTGTATCAATTGGATTACTGATTACTATTGGAATGAACCAAATGTTAGAATATTCGACACAAGGTCGAACCGTGGCTAAGCAAATGTTGACGATGAATCCTCAGGATACGTTACAGATTAAATTTGTGCACAATGATTACTTTTCTAAAAGTTTAAATGATCATACTGATTTTAAAATTTCCCAAGATTCTACCGATCAGCAAATCATTTATTCCAACAATGTATCATTGACCATTGTAAAAACGGATGAAAAAATGCCTTATTTGCAAATCGAAAAGCAGGCAAAAGGTAGAGATTTGGGTGTTGCCAAAAACAAAGCGGAGAAAATTCAGTACGGATATAAGTTTGAAGGAAACCAGCTTATATTAGACAACTACCTCCTTACAGATCTAAAAAATAAATTCAGAGATCAGGAAGTAGAACTAACACTTTATTTACCAGAAGGTGCTTTATTTAAAGTGGATAATTCGGTAGAAAATTTCGACCGAAGTGATGATGAATTTTTCAACTTGCATTACAGTTCAGATAATTATATTTACAAAGTGAATAATTCGCAAGTAAGGTGTTTAAATTGTCCGCTCTCTGAAAATGACTTTAATGATGTGGAAACAGGTTATGATGCCTCCTCCGATACCATTAGAGAAGTAATTTTGAAAGTAAACGGTAAAGAAATTATTACATCTGAAACAACGAGCAGCACTACCAAATTAACGGTGGACAAAAACGGCATAATCATTAAAACAAATTAAGTATGAAATCAAAAACGACTTTATGGAGCAAATCATTTCTTGTATTGACAATCCTATTTACAGTTGTATCGTGTCAAACATCCTTTGATTTTAGCGGAGAAAAAGGAAACGGAAACATCGTAACTCAAACGCGAACAATGACCGAAAGTTTTGAGAAAATAGAGGTGAATAGCGGTTTAGAAGTGATTGTTTCGCAGGAAGATGTTCGCTTGGTGGAAGTAGAAACAGACGAAAACATTCAACCGATGATTACAACTGTTGTCGAAAATGGCGTATTAATTATAAGTTCCAACGGCAATTATGAAACGGACGAAACTCCTGTTGTTCGCGTAAGTTTACCCATAATCAGTAGTTTAAAATCGTCTAGTGGCGCAACAATAGTAAGCGAAAATATATTGAAATCCAATTCATTAGCAGTAAAATCTTCGAGCGGAAGTCAAGCAGAACTAGACGTCGAAGCCGATTACATCAGCATTGAATCGTCTAGCGGAAGTAGTATCGAAGTCAAAGGCAAAG
>NZ_JBIPPD010000156.1:0-8012 GCF_044368625.1 Flavobacterium sp.
CACATCTAAGCTCGATTTCAGGTTTATACCTAATTTTTTAAACGGCATTTTATCCACCGTTAGCAGTTTCGGTATGGGATTGGCCTCGGTTTTATTCATCACATTTTTCTTTTTGAAGGACCGCGTCCTTTTTTCAAGAATGATCAACATTACACTTCCCGAACAGCATGCAGACCGAATTTTAAGTTCACTAGACAAAATAAATCACCTCTTGTCGCGCTACTTTATTGGCTTACTGATCCAACTGTTTATCGTGTTTGTCTTGTACCTCATTGTTTTATTAATTTTTGGGGTTGAAAATGCCTTTGTGATTGCTTTTTTATGTGCAGTTCTCAATATTATTCCGTACGTTGGACCATTAATTGCTTCGGTTTTAGCAGCCGTATTAACAATGATTAGTAATCTGGATGCCGACTTTCAAAGCGAAATTTTGCCTACAACTATTTATGTATTGATAGGATTTTGGTTGGTGCAAGTAATCGACAACAACTTATCGCAACCTTATATTTTTTCAAGTAGCGTCAATTCACATCCGTTAGAAATATTTTTGGTTATTTTAATCGCAGGATTCTTATTTGGAATTATGGGAATGATTATCGCAGTACCGCTTTATACAATTTTGAAAGTTGTGGGCAAAGAGTTTTTTACGGACAACAAAATAGTTCGAATTTTGACTAAAAACATTTGATTTGTACAACTCAATTTTACAAAAAGAAGTTCAAGAGTTTATCAACACTCATCTTTTTGATGATGTGCGTTTATTGGCATTAAAGAAAAATCTCTTTCCAACAATAGATTATAAAGTTTTGCTGAATCAAATCGTTGCGAAAAGTAAGTCGAAGGATAAATTGCCGACATGGTTTTCAACAGAAGGAATTATTTTTCCTGAGAAAGTTTCTATTGAGCAAACATCCTCCGAAAAAACGGCCGAATTTAAAGCTTCCATTGTTTCAGGGGAACGCTTAATTGACCTCACAGGTGGTTTCGGGGTTGACGATTATTATTTTGCTAAAACCTTAAAAAATGTTGTTTACTGCGAAATTAACGATGACCTTTTTAAGATTGCCAAACACAATGCCGAAAAACTAGGCGTTCAAAACATTACCCATGTTTCTGGAGATAGCTTTGATTATTTACAAAATTCAAATCAGCATTTGGATTGGATCTATATCGATCCTTCCCGACGTAATGCTTTAAAAGGAAAAGTTTTCTTACTTGCCGATTGTATACCCAATGTACCTGAACTTTTGGATTTTTATTTTACAAAATCAAATCAAATTTTGTTAAAAGTAGCTCCTTTACTGGATATTACTTCGGCTGTTCGTGAATTGAAATTTGTCAAAAAAATCCATATTGTTTCGGTCGATAACGAAGTGAAAGAATTACTTTTTTCTCTTGAAAAAAATTACAAAGGTACAATTGCAATTCATGCTGTAGATTTTGGAAAAAAGCAGAGCCATTTCGAGGCTACTCTCGAAGAGGAAACGCCAGATTTGCATTTTGGTTTGCCCAAAAAATACCTGTATGAGCCCAACAGTTCCGTGATGAAAACAGGTAGTTTCGATTTGATCAGCAGCCGTTTCAAATTGGCCAAATTGAACCCCAATACCCATTTGTACACCTCCGATGAGTTGATTGAATTTCCAGGTAGGATATTCAAAGTTGATGAAAAAATTACCTACACAAAAGAACATTTGAAACACCATTTTCAGAACCAGAAGTGGAACATTACTACTCGAAATTTTACTGAAACCGTTGAAAATATTCGCAAGAAATGGAAAATTAAAGACGGCGGAACACGTTATAGCTTTTTTACAACTGATCTTAATAATCAAAAAATTGTATTACTTTGCACCAAAATTTAGCACCTATGAAAATCGTTTTTTTAGTAATCAGTTTATTTGTCACCACACTTACTTTTGCACAAAAAGACTGTGAATTTACCACCAACATCAACGATAGTATCGGAAGTTACAAGGAAACAGTCGCCGTATTGATGCATGAAAAAGTATTTGGGGGAAAATCGACTTACATTTTCTTTTCCTTAATCAATAATGATGAAACCCCACTTTTAAAAATGCAAAAAATAGTAAAAAGCGACGGTTTTATCGGAGCCCAATGTTTGGACAACCAATCCAAGATTTACTTGCAATTGCAAAATGGCAAAATTGTAACATTGGTGAACAGTGATCAAGAAAGTTGCGGCAATCTGATTCGTTTGGAAGACCAAAAATTAAGTACGCGTATTCTTTCTGCTAATTTTTTGTTTTTGAAAGGAAGTTTTGAAGATTTAAAAACCTCCCCTATTTCAATTATTCGAATACGTTTTGCCACCGAAACAGAAGATATTGTGGTAAAAAAAGAACTTCTTTCTGAATTGACAAATCAAACCTCAAATCCTGAGAATTATTTTATAGAAAATATTAATTGCGTGGTCAACTAATTGCATCCCCAATTAAAGTTCGAAACTTTTTCGCCCAAAGCACCTTTAAAATCGTAATGCCACCATTCCGATTCCAAGGCTTTAAAGCCATTTACTTCCATAACTTTCCGAAGTAATTTTCTGTTTTTTCGGATTGCTCTGTCCAGCTTTTTAAACGAATGCGAGGCTTCTTCGCCAAAGAAATCGAAATCGGTTCCAAAATCAACGGCAGTTCCGTCGGAATCAATTAAAGCAATATCAACCGCTCCTCCCCGATTATGTATAGAACCTTTGGCAGGATTGGCAACATACGAAGGATTGGGTACCATTTGCCACATTCGTTTTTGAATGGATAACGGCCGATAGCAATCGAAGATTTTGATGGTATAACCCAACTTTTGAAATTCTACATTAGCAGCAATTAATGCCTTCACTGTTTTTAAACGCAAATAGCATTCGGCACAATCGTAGACTTTTGCTTTCAGAAAATTATTTTCAGTAGCATACCGCATGTCATACACAAAATCCGTACTGTAATCCTTTAAATTTACGAACGTAGAATCGGAAACTGGACGATCGATTTGTTGTGCAAAAGCTGGATGTATATTCAAAATTAGTACTGAAAATATAAAAAAGAAAAGATGTAGTAATTTCATAAAAGCTCGAATTAAGTTCTAAATATACAACATTTGATGCAAAGCGTTTAAAGAATTTAACTTTGAATATTGACATGGCACTATTGGTTAAATAGTATTTCATTGATACTTAGTTATTTTGAAATTTGCGTTAAAATATTTTGTAAAAAATCATATTTTTAGTTGTGAAATAGATAATGTTAACTTACATTTGCAACCGCTTAAAAGATGTATGCTCATTGAGTATTGGAGAGTTGCCTGAGCGGCCGAAAGGACTTGTTTGCTAAACAAGCGTATGGGAAACTGTACCAAGGGTTCGAATCCCTTACTCTCCGCTTTTACTTTTCGGGGTGTAGCGTAGCCCGGTTATCGCGCCTGCTTTGGGAGCAGGAGGTCGCAGGTTCGAATCCTGCCACCCCGACACTTAAGTTTTTACACTAGTTGTAAATGGACGCATAGCTCAGCTGGATAGAGCACCTGCCTTCTAAGCAGGCGGTCGAAGGTTCGAATCCTTCTGCGTTCACTTAAAACCTTATAATCTGATGATTGTAAGGTTTTTTTGTGTAAAATTGTATCCATTTTCCGGCAGATACGATCGAAATGTGTACCGTTCTTATTCTGATGCTTTTGTATAAGTTACCACATCATAAAAATCGGTTCCACTTCTTTTAGATCCAATTTCCAATTGGGTTTCTGTAAGTTTCAATACATACAAATCAGTTTGTAGTAAAAAATCTTGGGTTGTTGGCGGCGGATTTTCTCCTACAATTACAATTTCACTAGTTAAAGTATTGAATTTTATCTTGTTACCTTTAACGGTATAAGTCCCTGTTGTTTGATAAGTATTGTTAGCATTGCTGTCGCACGTATTTCCCGAGTGTAAGTCGATATAAGTTCCGTCTTCGTTGAGTACCAGATTATTTTGATTGTCGCAATAATAAAACTTGTTCCATTTTGCATATAGCAAAGACGGGTTAACTGTTAGAGTACTATCGTTTGATGACGAACAAGAGGTCAAAAGTACAAGCGCGACGAGTACTTGAAGTGTTTTCATTTTATATTTTTTACAAACATTTAGGAAGCAAATAGTTGATTTTGAACTCAAATTTAATTATTTGGTAGTTTAAAAAAAATTAAAACCACAAAAAATTTTTATCAAACAATTCCTTTTTCAATCATTTCCAGCATCACGTTAGAAGCATTTTTAAACGTTGGGGCTTGTTCTACGATACTTCCTACATTTTTTTTATTTACTTTAAAAGTGATGTCTTTTTCGGTAGTAAAAAGTAATGCGGTGAGAAACGGACT
Organism: Flavobacterium sp.; assembly: GCF_044368625.1. GTDB lineage: Bacteria > Bacteroidota > Bacteroidia > Flavobacteriales > Flavobacteriaceae > Flavobacterium. Next base: position 4,366 of record NZ_JBIPPD010000156.1, read on the forward strand.
CTTAATAAAGGAACTTAAAATCATAAACGCTTCATCAACGGTATGAAAGCTCTCAATTTCCTCTGTCTTGTACTTAGATGTAAAAACCATATTATACCCACCTGATTCTAAAATATTCAGATGAACGTAAATGTTTCGAAGATCGGTATCTCCCATTGTTTTTGCTAAAGTAAGTTTGGCAAATGTACCTTGTTCGATACTTTGCTTTACATGTTCATAGAATTCGATAAAAACAGGCTGGTATTGCATTTTATATGTTTTTTATTAGTAAAATTTCACTTTGTAGTACAGTTTCTTGAAACCAATTTATTTGAGTTGAAATGATTTTATTAACTTTTTAAAAATCAATAAATTAGATTCAAAATTATCCGTGGACGAACCGTATAGAATGTAATAACTATCATCGGTAAACAACATTACTTGATAAGCTTGTTCTTTAATTCCTGTTTTCCGATTAACCCCTTCTGCAGTAATTTCAAAACCCTGTAAACCATTGATTTCTATCGGAAGTGTTTCAATTATTTTGGTTATTTGAACGGGTAATGTTTTAATGCGATTGATGGCATATTCTTTTTTATCAATAATTGCCACTTTTGAAAAAGCTTTGGCAAGTACTAACGACGATTTATCCAAAGATTCCGATGGTACTTTCCCGTCTCGGTTGTAAATCAACATATTGGACATACTTTTGGCAAAAATAAAATCGGTGCCTGTTGTATTTATTTCAAAATCAACTGTATCCAAGGGTGTTAGTATTTTTGTGGGGTCATAAACAGCGGATAAAAGCGCCTTTTTTACCAATTGTTCCAGCTCCATATTGCCTTTTGGAACAATTCCGTTGATGAGTATAGACTCACTTTCGGTGCCAAAAGCCAAGGAATATTTAATAAAATCAATGCCATAAGCTGTTTGTTCTCCCTTAATTAACAAACCGGATAGACCGTTCAAAATAATACTTTCAATATTTTCAACACGAACGCCTTGTTTAAGCAAGTTTTCCTCGGTTAACCCTCCTGTAACTTTAGAAAATGGCCCCGGAACATCTAAAGCCATAATGCTTGAATTGGTTTCTACTTGTTGAAATCCCATAAAGCTATTAGCGATTGAAAAGCCTTCCGGGAGTATCATGTGTATTTTAGAACCTCTTATTTCTTGATGATTGGCAGTTATGTTAGTAGTTAAAATGGTTTGCCCAAAGAATAAAAATGATTGTAAAAAGAAGAATACTGCTATGAATGTTTTTTTCATGAATATGCATTAGATTGAGAAAAGCAATTTTGTCAAAAATAATGAAAAAAAATCAAATTTAGATTCCTCCTTTTCCAGCAATAAATCAATAAATAGTTGTAACTGATTTTTGGTTTGTATTTGTTACTCCATCGTTCCTTTTTAAAAAGCCAAAATTTGTTTAATGTTTTGTTAATTATATTAAACAATATAAATAATTTGTATCTTTGTGCTCTAACAATTAAAAAAAATACACTTATGAAATTAGTTAAAACATTTGCAGCCGTAGTGCTTTTTGGATTAGTGGCAACTTCTTGTAAAAAAGAAACTACAGAAACCACCGAAACCACTACAGACACCATTACAACTGTAGAACCGGAAGTAGCTGTTACAACACCAAACATTGTAGAAGTGGCTTCAGGAAATGAAAATTTTAGCACACTTGTTGCGGCTGTTACAGCGGCAGGACTTGGAGAAACACTCAGTGGTGAAGGACCTTTTACAGTATTCGCTCCAACAAATGACGCGTTCGCAAAACTACCAGCAGGTACGGTAGAGACATTGTTGAAAGCAGAAAATATTGAAAAATTGAAATCTATCTTGACCTACCACGTAGTTTCTGGAAAATTTGATGCAGCAACAGTTATTGATGCAATCAAAACCAATAATAACAAATACACGGTAACCACAGTTCAAGGCGCTAAAATTGATTTGAGTTTGAAAGACGATAAAGTAATTTTAACTGACGCAACTGGAGCAACATCGACAGTAGTGATGCCAGACGTAGCAGCTTCAAACGGAATTATTCATGCAATTGATGCAGTAGTAATGCCTACAAAATAAGGTTAATTAGTAGTTCGGAAAAAGCCGCTTTCTTTAAGTAGATAGTGGCTTTTTTTTGTTTCAGAATTATCGATTTCAATTCATTAGTAAAATCTTTTGCAGTAAAATATAGCCTTACAAATTTTAAAGTAAAAAAGTGGTAGGATTATCATGCTCTTTACTCGTGTGTCAAATATTTAAATTGTAAATTTGAATTAAAACAAATACAAATGAAAAAGAACAGTTTTTCCAAACTAGACGATCAAGCACTTTTGACTAAGTTAAAATTAGTACAAGGTGTTTTATTGGGATTTAGCCTCTTATATGCTATCATCATACTTGTTTTATTGTACCTGTTTTTCAACAGAAATTTCGGTCAATTATCAGTAGCTATTTTTGTACCAATTATTGTTTTACCAGCCGTATTCTCTCCTTTACTAATCAGTTTCAGTATGCTTAAAAAAGAAAAAACGGCTCGAAATTTATAAACTTTAATGAGCCTTTTTTTTTATTTTTTTAAAAGAAATTCAATCAGTACGGACTATTTATTCCGCACATAAAACTTCAAGAACAATGATTTTTATCAGTTTTGAGTTGCAAATTCAACTGTAAATTTGACTCATAATTCAAAACACAATAATCATGAAAAAAGTTCTTTTTGCCGTAATGGCTCTGTCATTATTCGGCGTAAATGTTTCAACCGCACAAGATGAATCAAAATCAGATGAATTCAAGAGATGGCAAGTTAGAGTTCGAGGCGTAGGAGTTGTTCCAACCGAGAGTGCCAAAATTGGTATCATTGGTGGTGATGTTAAAGTAACCGAAACCTTTATTCCTGAATTGGATTTTACTTATTTCTTTACTAAAAACATTGCAGCCGAATTAATTTTAGGAACAACCAAGCACGAGGTGCAAACGATGCATTCTGATATTTCTGCTGTTGGCGGTTCAACAAATGCTTCAGTTGACTTGGGAAGTGTGTACCTGTTACCTCCTACGCTAACTTTGCAATACCATTTTTTACCCGATCAAAAAAATATCTTCAAACCGTATGTAGGAGCCGGTGTCAATTATACTATTTTTTACAACGCAAAACCAGGTACTGTTGTAAAAGGAATTGAATATGAAAATGCCTTAGGCTTCGCTGCTCAATTTGGGTTCGATTTGATGCTAAATGATACTTTTTTTATCAACGTCGATGCCAAACGATTGTTTCTTAGTACTGATGTAACTGTTGATGCTTCAAATCTTGCTGCTGGTTTATCGATTCCGGCAGAGGTAACTTTGGATCCATGGTTATTGGGATTTGGCGTGGGAATGAAATTCTAAATACAATATTTTTACTCTACAAAAGCCGCTTCAAGTCAATTGAAACGGCTTTTTCTATTTAAGAATGGTAGAACACAATTATGCAGTTAAATGTTACAATTTTTGCAGAATGTATTTTTGAAGCTCCTTTTTTGAACTTTTATTTGAATTTTTCTCAATCAATCCCAAACATTATGATAAATCAATACTTTTGATTAAATTTGCCTTACCTTCTTAAAAAAGAATTATTATGACAAAAACGCAAAGCCAAAAGGAGATTTCATTCGAAG
>NZ_JBIPPD010000155.1:0-8012 GCF_044368625.1 Flavobacterium sp.
AAATATTTAAGTATCATAGAAAACAAAAAACCCGAATATTTCTATTCGGGTTTTGTGGTACCTCCAGTCCCGAAGCGTCGGGAGAACCAGGGACAGATGGATTTAGATTCTTTCAGACAATATATCCCTTAATATATCTGGATTTAAAATTATTTTTTCGATAAAGACTTTGCTTTTCATTTTTTTGATAAAACGTTCTAAATATAATGCTTCACTTCTGTTCGAACATTCAAACTTTAAAATCACCTCCCAATCCGTTGCTATTTTTGTGAAGGATTTTTTGTAAGTATGATTGTTGTGTTTTGAAATTCTTTCTTCGATGTCGTGCGTTTCTCCAATATAATAAGCGTTCGTCAATTTTGAATGTAGGATGTAAAGAAAATGCGTCATTGTTTAAGTATCATAGAAAACAAAAAACCCGAATATTTCTATTCGGGTTTTGTGGTACCTCCAGGGATCGAACCAGGGACACATGGATTTTCAGTCCATTGCTCTACCATCTGAGCTAAGGTACCTTTTGTAGCAATTGGCATCAATTACTTGCTGATTTCAGGTGCAAATATAGATGCTTTTTTAATTTATCCAAAACATTTTTTAAAAAAAATGAATTCCTATCTTTGGTGATTCAAACAATGACCAATGGTTTTAGCAATTGATATCGGAAATACAAGGATTAAAAGTGCTGTTTTTGAGAATGATAACCTGATCGAAATTTTTGTTTTTGAAAGTACAGATGTGCAAAAAAATATTTTAAATATTTTAAAAATTTATCCAGAAATCGAAGTTTTGGTCGCGTCATCTGTTGGAAAATTAGGTTTTGAAGCTTTTTTATTTCTTGATAAGAAGTTGAAAATGGAGTGGATTACTCCCGATTTTCTTTTTCCGTTTAAAAATTTGTACCAAACACCAACTACTTTAGGAGTGGACAGAATGGTTTTAGCTTCAGGAGCCGTTTTGCAGTTTCCCAATCAAAATCGCTTGGTAATTGATGCTGGAACTTGTGTGACTTATGATTTTATCGACCATCAAAATCATTATAAAGGTGGTGCAATCAGTTTAGGTTTGCGTTTGAGGTACCAGGCACTACACAATTATACGGCTAAACTCCCGTTGTTAGAAACGCAAAGCCCATTGCATTACATCGGAAATTCAACGGCGGAATCTTTGCATTCGGGAGCTGTAAACGGTTTGTTGTTCGAGATTGAGGGTTTTCTGAAGCGCTATGAGTCTGATTATGCAAAATTTACGATAATTTTAACTGGTGGAGATGCAGTTTTTTTGGCTAAACGATTAAAAAATACCATATTTGCCAATTCAAATTTTCTGCTTGAAAGTTTGAATCTTACATATCAATATAAAATCAAAAATGATTAAAAAAATTATTGTTAGCATCTGTGTTTTATTGTCAATCAGCACATTTGCACAAAGTGGTACGTCCTCATCTTATTCGTTTTATGGAATTGGCGATGTGAAATTTAAAGGCACTTCAGAGAACCGATCGATGGGAGGCTTGAGTATTTTTCCCGACAGTACGCACGTAAATTTGCAAAACCCTGCTGGTTACGGCGGATTGAAATTAGTTACATTCTCCGTTTCGGGAAGTCATAATACTACCAATGTCGAGTCTAATTTTGGTGATGGAAAATCTAAAAATACAGCTGTAGACTATTTAAATGTGGGGATTCCATTGACTTCAAAATGGAGTGCAGGTGTAGGATTGATGGCTTATTCAGCTGTTGGTTACCGAATTCAAAATGTAACTACAATAAGTGAAGATTTTGCCACTTCGAATCAATTTAAAGGTAATGGTGGTGTCAATCGCGTTTTTTTTAGTTCAGGATATAAAATAACGCCCAATTTTAGTGTTGGAGCATCGGTAGAATATAATTTTGGAAAAATCGAAACTTCTTCTTTAGAGTTTTTGCAAGCCGTTCAGTTTGGAACGCAAGAACTCAACACCAGTGAAGAAAGTGGCTTTAGTTTCAATACAGGATTTATGTGGGAAAAAAAGGTAACGGCCAAACACAAATTATTTGTTTCAGGATATTACACTCCTGAAAGTACATTGAGTCTTGTCAATACCCGAAAAATTGCTACAGTTCAATTTTCGAATATAAGCGATCCATTTGTTATTGATGAAGAAATTATTGAAGTACCCGATACGGAAATTAAATTACCATCGAAATTGGCTTTTGGAGTTGGTTTTGGACAAGAACGCAAATGGTTAATTGGAGCCGAATTTACTTTGAGCCAAACCAGCTCTTTGCAGAATCGTTTTGTAGACATTACCAATGCTACTTTTGAAAACGGAAATAAAGTTTCGGTAGGTGGATATTTCATTCCACAATACAATTCGTTTTCGAGCTATTTCAAACGAATCACCTATCGTTATGGTTTCCGACATGAAAATACAGGTTTAATTATAAATGATAAATCGATCGACGATACAGCGGTTACTTTAGGACTTGGTTTTCCCTTTTCTGGAAGTTTTTCCAATATAAATGTAGGGATGGAATACGGTCGTAAAGGCACAAAAGCAGCTGATTTAGTTCGAGAAAATTACATTAATTTTACCGTAAGCCTCTCTTTAAACGACAAATGGTTTGTCAAGAGAAAAATCAACTAGTATCGTTTTTTCGCTAAATGAAAAGAATTTTAATAGTATTTTTAATCACAGTTTTTAGTCTCGTAGTTTTTACAAATTGCGAAAGCAACCTCAAAGACGTTCAGAAAATCAACCTTTCTGAATTTAGTCCAAGCGGTGACGCCGATTCGATTACTTTGAAATATACCGATTCGGGACGTATTAAAGCGATTTTGGTTGCTTCTAAAATGCTCGATTATGCTACCGTTAAATACCCTTTTACCGAATTTCCAAACGGAGTAAACGTCACACTTTATGATCCAAAAGCCAAAAGAACTTTTGTCCGGTCCGATTATGCCATACAATTTAAAGGGACTGAAATCATCGATTTACAAGGAAATGTTAAAATAAATACCGAAGACAATCAGGTGCTCGAAACCCAGCAACTGTATTACGATCAAAAAAATTCTTGGTTTTTTACCGAAGAAGCGTTTAAATTTTCCGCTCCAAAAGGAATTTCAAATGGAGAAGGAATTGATTTTAACAGCGACTTTACCATCATGAACACGCAGAAATTCTCTGGAGAAGGTGTAATGAAATCATCTGAATAAAAAAATACTATGAAATATTTACAATTTACACAGTACATCTACCTTGTTTTTGCCGCTTTTTTCGTTTACGACGGAATTGCAAAAGTATCTAATGCCGAGGATTCTTATTTTTTGAGTTTTGGTATTGCAGCAGTTTGTATCTTTATGTTTTTCTTTCGACGGAGTTTTTTCAATAAAGCAAAAAACCGAAATAATAACTCTTAAATTATGGAAGCATTTAGTATTGTCGGCTGTTTAATACTTTCTGCTTTCTTTTCGGGTGTCGAAATTGCCTATATTGCTTCGAATAAAGTGTACTTAGGTATCGAAAAAATGCAAGACACATTTGTTTCTCGTGTTTTAGTAAAACTTACCAAAAATCCTTCAAAGTTTATTGCAGCAATGCTCATTGGCAACAATATCGCGTTGGTGATTTATGGTTTTTTGATGAGTAATTTAGTGCTTCGATTTTTAGAAGTTCAAAGCTTAGACTATCCTTTTTGGTTGGTTTTTTTTATTCAAATTGCGATTACTAGTGCAATAATCATTCTAACGTCCGAATTTTTACCTAAAATCTTTTTTCAAATTTATGCCAATACGTTAATTAAATTTTTAGCGGTTCCGGCTTATTTTTTCTATCAAGTTTTCTATTACCTCTCTTCTGCAATTATTTGGGTCTCTAATCGTATTCTGAAGTTTTTCTTCGGAATCAAAGATTCAGATGAGCAACTGCTTTTCAGTAAAATAGAATTAGGGAATTACATCACCGAACAAATGAAGTCGATTGAAAATCAGGAAGCCGTTGATTCTGAAATTCAGATTTTTCAAAATGCCTTGGAATTTTCGGGGGTAAAAGCGCGTGATATAATGAATCCACGTACTGAAATTGCCGCGGTGGAAATTAACGACACTATATTGGAACTGCGGGAATTGTTTATAAGTACAGGGTATTCTAAAATATTAGTGTACCAAAATTCATTAGATGACATTGTAGGTTATGTACACAGTTTTGACTTGTTCAAAAAACCTAATTCGATTAAAAATATCATGATTCCTGTGGAATTTGTTCCTGAAACTATATTTATTAAAGAAGTTCTGAATGTTTTAGCTCGAAAACGAAAAAGTGTGGCAATTGTATTGGACGAATACGGCGGCACATCGGGAATGATTACCGTTGAAGATATCATCGAAGAACTTTTTGGAGAAATTGAGGACGAACACGATTTATTGGTAGACGATTTTGTTGAAGAGGAACTTTCTCCCGGAGTTTTCCTGTTTGCTGCCCGATTGGATGTGGAATATATTAATGAAACCTATAAATTAAAAATCCCCGAATCGGATTCTTACAGTACTCTTGGTGGTTTTATTGTTCATTCTACCAACGAAATTCCGCAAATGGGAACAATCTTGCAAATTGAAAATTTCCAAATTGAAATACGGGAAGCTTCAAATAAAAAGATTGAATTGGTACAAATAAGCCTGACAGAATAAATTTTTACATAAAAAACACTTTTAAACGCAAAATATAACGCTTGTGCTATTATTATTAAATAGATAATTGTATTTTCGCAAACTGAAATTTAAAATTAACAAACATAAAAAATGGCGATTTTATCAAAAATTAGACAACGTTCACTTCTTTTAATACTTGTGATAGGCTTTTGTTTACTGGCTTTTGTAGTTGGTGATGTACTTAATAATGGTGGCTTTTCCAGTACTCCAAGAGACGTAGGAAGCGTGAACGGTGACGAAATTTCGTACGACGAATTCAGATCCAAAGTGGATAATGTCGAAAAAAGCGGACAAGGTATTACTTCTTCTCAAGCAGTTGCACGTGTTTGGGAGCAAGAAGTAACCATCTCTTTGATGAATGCAGAATTTGAAAAACTTGGAATGCGTGTAAGCGAAGAACAAGTAATGGATGTTTTGAAACAAAATCAAGATATTGGTCAGAATCCATCATTTTTAAATGAAGCGGGTGTTTTTGATCCTGCAAAATTCAGTGCTTTTTTTAATGAAAATCCAGTTTTGAAACAACAACTGGCGGCAAGAATTAAAGAAGCTACCTTGAATGCAAAATTCATGATGTACAGTGCGCTTGTAAAAGCGGGAACTTATACTACTACGGCTGAAGCTAAATTGAAATATGAATTAGCAACAAATAAAGTTTCTTTGGATTTTGTAGCGGTTCCTTTTTCCTCAATTAAAGACAGTGACGTAAAAGTTACTGATGATGAAATTATTGCCTTCATGCGTAAAGACGAAAAGAAATACAAAGCGGATGAAACACGTGAGGTTCAGATGGTAATTATTGAAGACAAACCATCAACAGAGGATGAAGCGCAAGTTAAAGCGGATTTACAACAGTTGTTGATCGGAAAAGTAGAGTACGTTAAAGAAACGCAAAAAAACGATACCGTTCAAGGTTTTAGAACTGCAAGTAATACGGTTGAGTTTGTAAATATGAATTCTGATGTTCCTTACGATTCTAGCTATGTGGCTAAGAAAGATTTGCCTGCTGAATTTGCAGATCAATTGTACAATTTGCCTCAAGGTGAAATCTACGGACCATACAAATTCAATGATTATCTTGCTGTAAGTAAATCATTAGGTCGTCAATCTGGAGTTAATGCTAAAGCAAGCCATATACTTATTGCTTATACAGGTGCTATGAGAGCCAATCCAGCAGTAACACGTACCAAAGAAGAAGCTCAAGCGAAAGCAAATGAAATTTTAGCGCAAGTTTTGGCCAATCCAGCTTCTTTTTCGATGTTGGCTCAAGTGAATTCCGACGATTCATCAAAGCAACAAGGCGGAGATTTAGGTTTTTTCTCCAAAGGTCAAATGACGGGAAAATTCAACGATTTTGTATTTAATAATCCAATTGGTAAAATCGGTTTGGTAGAAACTGAATTTGGTTTCCACATTATCAATGTTACTGATAAGCAAGATGGCGTTCGTTTGGCTACTATCGCCAGAAAAATCGAAGCATCGGAAGCTACCACTGATAAAGTGTACAACAAAGCCGTTACATTCGAAATGGATGCTAATGAAAAAGATTTTGCTGCTGTAGCAAAAGCAAACGGGTTAACGGTTTCTCCATCTGTTAAATTAAATGCAATGGATGAAAATGTGGGTTCGGTGATGAACCAAAGACAAATAGTAAAATGGGCTTTTGACAAGAAAACCTCTGTAGGCGACGTTAAACGTTATGAAGTTCCTAACGTAGGGAATGTGATTATGAAATTGGTTAAAATTAATGAAGAAGGTTTGATGGCTTTGGATCAAGCACGTCCAATGATTGAAAATAAATTAAAAAATGAGAAAAAAGTAGCCTTAATCAAAGCAAAGCTTAAAGGTACTACTTTAGATGCGATGGCTAAATCGGCAGGTGTTACGGTTCAAACTGCAACAGATGTTACAATAGAGAATGCTGTATTGCCAGGTTTTGGACAAGAACAAAGAGCAGTTGCAACGGCTTTTGCTTTAGCACCAAATAAAGTTTCTGCCCCAATAGAAGGTGCATCAGCAGTTTTTGTGGTATTGCAAAAAAGTGCTGTTAAAGCACCAGCTATAACTGATTATTCGCCTTACTTGAGTGTTTTAAAAGGACAAAGTACAGCAGCTCCAGGTAGAGTAATTACCGCTTTGAAGGACAATGCTGATATCGAAGATAACCGACCTGTTTTCTACTAGTAGAAAATAATTATTAGTTCATAAAAAATCCCGATGATTCGGGATTTTTTTTTACAATATCATTTCGTGATAGGGTAGTAGCGTGGTAAAACCTTTGGATTCAAAATATTTTTTAGGATTTGAAGCACTCACTACCAAAACAAAATCGCCACCCCAAGCCCCCAAACTTTTAACAGAACCGTCGAAATCACTAAAATAGCGTTCCTTGACGGTGTTTGTTTCCAGTAGCTCGCTCATGATATTTTCATGTTCTTGTACTAAATCTGTAAACCGCTCCAAATGTACACCTGTTACGATTTCTTCAGTAATTGCGTTTATTTTAGTGCGTGTCTCGTGCACATCACTTTGCTTTTTGCGATAATTTAAAATAGCTGTTTTACTGTCTTGCTTTTGATTGAGGTACAAAAAGTACAGATTTCCTGAATAGTTGGGTTTGAACTCAATTTGTTGAATCAAAGGTATTCCATCGCTCAATTTATAGGTTATAGGCACGTTGTTTTGTGCATTTGCAATGTCGTAGCCACTACCGCCAAAGCTGTTTTTGAGCAGTTTAAAAGCATTTATCTCGAACCATTGCGCAATGTTGTTTATTAACGTTGAAGAAGTACCCAAACCCCAAAATCGTGGAAAGGTCAAGTGCGTTTCGATGGTATAACCGTTATTGGGTATAAGTTTTGGATTCAATTGATGGGCTTCGAAAAGTATTTTTTTTAAAATATCTTCTATTGAATTTTCCGAAGATTTATTTAAATGGCCTACAACTTCTAATGTGTTTAGCGTGGTTTCAAACCAAACCGACTGATCAAAGTCGAAACTTTTCCAGCGGATTGTATTCGCTTCAGCGGTCTCTTCAACGATCAAATCTTGCCCCATTTTAGTAGGCAAAGCCAATGCCACAGCTCCATCAAGAACTACATATTCTCCCGTAATGAGAAGTTTGCCGTTGCTGTAAAATCGTTTAGTCAAAAAATTAAATTTATTTGCGCAAATTTTCGATGAAAGTAACTACTGAAGCGTGAGACACCGCATTTTTTTCAAAGTGATTTTCGATTATTTTTCGTTCATCATCCGTGGCATCAAACTGATTGATGATGTTGCCCAAGTGCATTTTCATGTGTCCCTCTTGAATTCCCGTCGTAGTA
>NZ_JBIPPD010000380.1:0-25502 GCF_044368625.1 Flavobacterium sp.
ATAGTATCTTCTAATTGGTCTTTATCTAAATACTCTGTCCATCTATTTAGAAAACCTTCTGCTGTTATATCTCCTATTTGTGTTATATAGAATATATAATTGTCTTCATCTTCTTTATCTATTTGGAAAGTTATTCCTTTTCTTTTTATTGTCTGTTCTTTCATCTTTTTGCGGAAATTATGTAAACAGTAATCCATAAGATTTATTGCTATATGTTATCTCTTTAGGCTTACTATTGTGGTTTAATAAGTCTATTTTTAGCTTTCCTATTTCTTTGTAAGCTGTTAAAGATTCTAACTGTTGTTTATAATATTTTTCTTTCTGTTTATTCTTTTTACGCCGCGAAAGTAAAAGTAGTTTATTACAGATGTCTTCTCTATTTACTAATAAATGTTTTAATTGGTCAGGGTGTGTGTATTTCATTCTTCAGCTCCATTATTTAAACAACACTGTACAACCCCTCTTGAAAATTCATCTGTGAATATTATCCAATCATCAAACATATTTTGAGGGCATTCTCCTTTTTCTATTTCCTCATAGGCGTAGTTATAACCTTTTTGATATTTATCTATATTCATTTTTAAGTGTGTTTGATTCTTCTTTCATCTGTTTTTATTTTTTATGCGGCAAATTATAAACTATTTATAAACCCCTCAATTTCCTCATCTGATTTTCCACCAATAATGTTTCCGTAATTTGTGTGGTATTTATTAAAGTCAATTGCTTTTTTAATATCTTCTAAATTATATTGTTTTTCCAGGAATCTTTCTGTATCAGGTAAATCACATTTAAAATAATCATCTTCTTCTGCATATCCGTGTTCTAAAAGAAATCCTTCAAATTCAAAATATACTCTTAGAAATTTCTGTTTATCTATCCTACCCATATAAAAGTCAAACATTGTTTTTCTTATTGTGTTTGCTACTTTTATTAGTTCTTCTTTGCTTCCGTAGTCTGTTTCTTTTTTCATTTTTTAATCTTCTCTTTCTCCATCAAAAGATATTTTAATACAACTTCCGTCTTCTACTATTTGTCCTATATTGTCCCAACCTATTAAATCAGGTTCTGTTAGTATTACTATTTTATCCTGGTCGTATTTACTTAGTTCTTGAATTAATTGTTTTACTGTCATTTTTTCTGTTTTTATTTATTTTTTTCGCCGAAAATAAAATTATAAGTATCTAAAACTGCTTCATACTCTTTCTGCGCCAAATATAAAGTCTCATCTTCTACCTCAGCTTGAAAAGATACATCAAATCTTTGTTGTTTATCACAAACAGATTTTGCATCTAAATACTTTTGTTTATATTCTTCTAATTTAATTTTAAATTTTTCTTCCATAATTACTCCATTATTGCTAAATAATAATCCTCTGTTTCTGACATCTGTTTTAAATATCTTTTTTCTAATTGTTTTATGCGCCCAACTAAAGAAAATAAATCTTTATCATCTTCTCTCGGTATTTTTAAATCATCTAAATACATGTGAGCACATTCTGCTTCTTCTTTATAAAAATCTTCCATAATTTTATTTTTCCGTTTAAATATCTTCTCTTACCCAATCTTTAATATCACTAATCATATCTCCTTTGTAATTTAAACCTATCATACTGCTCATTAAATATTCTGTTTTATATCGTTTATAAATATTCGAAGTAGATGATAGTTTCACTACTAACCTATCCCCTTTTAAAATATTGTAATCTGCGTAATATATCTTACCTTTTTCTGATAAATTATTTCTACCTGGCTGATAATACAATCCTGTTGGTATGTGTTTTAGTTTGTAGGGTTTCATTTTATTCTTCTTTTACCGCCGAAATTAGATTTAGGCTCATTTAAACATTTACCTGTATTAGTTGAAAATAGATAATATTCTTCTCCATTTTCTGTATCAAAATAGTGATTCTGCAATGTTATCCCTTCTCTTGTCACAGTTCTTACTGTCACCTGTTCTTCTGACGTTACCCCAAAACAGTCAAAGTATAGTGTTATTTTATCTCCTTGTTTCATAATAAATCTAATTTGTTAGCTCTTTTTAAAAGTGTTTTTACTTTCTTGTAAGTTTCTTTCCAATTATATCCTTTTTGTCTCAGTTCTTTTTTACATTCCTTTTTAAATTCTTTTTTGCCGACCTTTAAAGCCCAAGGTATCCCGTCCCAAAAAATAGTGTCTTCTGAACTTCCATTTGTTATTTGAATATACCCTGATTTATGTAAAGGTTCATCTTCTTTATGTTTTGTCAAATCTTCTTTTACCGAAATATTTAATTCTACTTCATCTAAATAGAATTGTACGTATGTTTGGATTTTATCTTTCATTTCATCGAATCTATTTTACGTTGCATTTCCTCTAACAGTAAATCTGTTTCTTGAATGCTTTTCTTCGTTGATAAATAATCTTTTGTTCTTATTAATCTCTCTATGTTTTCAATTTTTTGCGCGGATTTTTCTCTTTCTACATACCCAAAAGATAAAATAAGAACTGAGAAACCTATTAAAACTGACAGTATAAACTGTGGTACTTCTTTCATAACTAACTAATTATATTAAATCTACAATATTTATCCCAAGCAATCATTTTTCTCAAAATTAAATTCTTTTCACTAAATCTAAAACTGCCCGTTAAAATATATTTCAAAAAGGCTACGATATATAAAATTAACACACAAAATAAAAACGGTAAAAACGTTATTCTTAATTTAGGTTTATTTTCAGGATAATCTTTTACATAAAAATTTCCTTCAAAAATAGCTGTACTTAGTTGTTGCCAATAATGCGTTTTCTTAAAATCCTCTACAAACTGATTTCCTGTTGTATACTTAATCTTCTCTAAAAATTCTTGAGGGTATACTTTCTTTACTTTACTTATTATCATATCTTATAAATCGTTTTATGTTTCCTTCTACTAATTTTATTTTTTGTAATATATTACCTGAATTAAACGACCGTCCTTTTTCCATGTGCGATATAAGTTCTGCTTTTGTTTTAAAAAGGTCATCTTCTGGTAAATCAAATATTCTTCCATCACAATAAAACTCATATTCAATGTATGTTGTTGAATTATCCGTATAAGTTTTAATATCCTTTAGTATACCTTTTTGTAATTTATTTTGAGTTATTGCCCAAACTTCTTGATTTATATCGTATTTAGTTTCTATTTTCATAGTAGTCTTTTTATTACTTCTTGTTTTTGCTGTTCAAATTCCTCTTTTTCAATTTTTATACCCGAAATTCCGCGAATAAAAGCTGAAAAAGCATAAGGTGACTCTTCCTCTCCAAAAATAATAGAATCTTTTTTAACTCTAATCCCCCAAACGTCAGAAAAGTTTTCTACTTTTTCATAAAAGTAGTAAATTACATCTTCATCTTCTTCTAATACCATCTTGTAAAATACGGCATTAGCGTCAACAAAATAATACTCTCCTGGACTAACTTCTATTTCTTCTGTTACTACTTCTTTTGTCTTAGTTATTTTCATACTTTTAATTTTGGTATTAGTGTTTTTTCTATAAAGTCTCTACAATATCTTTGTAATCCTTTCTGTCTCTCTTTTATTCTTTTTAGCCGCGATTTTTTAAATTGTTTTCCGTTCATATTGGTTTAATTCTTTTTTAAACTTATCCTCTTTAAAATTCTTAATCAAGTTATTACAAAGAAAAACTTTATTACCATCTACTAAAAAACTTCTTTCAATTTTAATAGGGTAAGGTTTTATAAAATCATTTACCCAAATATTGTTATTATATTCAATTAATATGAGATTAAAATTATTTTCCATACTGCTCAAGGGCTTCTTTTAATGTTTTTTCCGCCGATTTAACTCTCTCTTTTAACTCGGCTAAATGCTTTTCTTCTGCTTGTTTTCTTTCTTCGGGCGATAAAATAAAACGAGCCAAAGAAATGTTAACAGAATGATTAGAAAGACAGAAGTCATACCAATTCAACAACTGCTCTTCTGTAATACCTAACTTATAACAAACTAAAATGTCTGAAAAATTAAACCAATAATCGCCATAACTAAAAACCCCACCAATCTCATCAGCTACATAGAAGTAATAAGGGTCTACATCATCAAAATAATCATACAAAAACTGATTTGTTAGTTTTATAGTTTGATTTTCCCATTTTTCTATTTCTAATTTTATTTTATCCTTCATACACATTTGTTATTATTCCGTTCTCTATTTCTAAGTTTAATCTGTCATAATATATATCATCTGTTACATAAATATCTTGACCATCTATTTTGACTATTCTATAATCTCTGTCTTTTAATTCTTTTCGCGCGGAAATTAATGTTTGTCCTACAAGATTTTGTCTAAAAATCTCTTCTCTAATATCTCCAATACTATAAATA
Organism: Flavobacterium sp.; assembly: GCF_044368625.1. GTDB lineage: Bacteria > Bacteroidota > Bacteroidia > Flavobacteriales > Flavobacteriaceae > Flavobacterium. The sequence goes on from NZ_JBIPPD010000380.1 coordinate 4,359, forward strand.
CCTTGCGCAGAATTATCCAAAGGATAAACTTTTAAATTATCAGGTAGAAACTCTACTAAATCATTTGTCCACCTAATTCCTGTTCCATTACCTCTAAAAGCGACTTCAATAAAATCATCGTCTTTCCACTGTTCTGTTAAACAATCATCAACTAAATCAATATCTTGTTTTAACCTACTTATTCCAAATGTTGTACTCATTATTTTATAAATTCTTTTAAATCCACTGCGTTTAAGATGCTGTCTTTATCTACTCTAGCATCATACCAACTTCCTGAATTACCGCTTTTTTCTGTTTTAGCTTTTTCCGCCACAATTTCTAAAAGTTCTTTACATTTTAATTCTGCAAATTCTTTCATTACTTCCTTAATTACAAAGTAATGACCCTCTTTTAAATTTGTTTGGTCAGTCTGTGACAACCACTCTTCTAATATTTCTTCTGCTGTCATAGTTTATAATTTGTTATGTTCGGAATGAATTCAACTTGTGGAGATGCATCTAAAGGCATAATACCTGTCTTTCTCATAAGTTTAATTATATTTTCAATTGTTTCTTCAGGTATACAGGCTACATCAATTATAAGATATTCTCCTAAATAGTTATATTGTAATCCTAAGATTGGGTCATAGTAAAAGTTCATTGTTTTAAGTTTATTTTTAGCCGTTATAAGTTATGTTTTTTATATTTTTGGTAGTCTTATATACTTTAATTAAAAATTTACGTTTAAATCTTCTATTTTTAGTTTGTTATCTTCTTTTCTAAAACACATTTCTAATTCTTTTTCAAAAGGTTTATTAACCTCATCAAGTTTATCCGCAATAAGTCTTAAAAAATGACTACTCCAACATGAAGCAAGATAGTTATCTACTCCCCAAAAATAAAATTCACCGTTAACATCTAATTTAAATGTTCCAAGGTATTTATCTTCTCCAAAATAGACAGAATATTCTTTTATACTTCTTTTCTCTAAATTTATCATTTTTTATATTCATAAGTTTTTTCAACAATATCCCACTCTAAAACTTTAACAACAGGTGTTTTAGAAATTCTATCTAAATCTACAGCGTTTTTCCATTTTTCTCCTTTTTTATAAGGATGTTTACACTCTACTATTGGTAACTTATCTCCAACAACTTGAAAACCCACTACTTTACATTTTAAAACTCCCCAATCAGTTGGTTTTACATAAACCTCTTCTCCAATTGTGTATCCGTGATTACTTTCCATAATTTCTAATTTTATTCTGCAAATATAACTCTTTATTTCTTAACTACCAAACTTTTTCTAAATTAATTTCATTTCTGTTTCAAACTGTTTTTTAATTTTTTCCGCGCAAACTAAAGGTTCATCAGGAATATGTAATAAATGTATTAAATTATGCAAAATACCATCATCACCAACTAAATGTTCATTTGGAATTTCTTTTAAAAAACTAATCACACAAGCTAAATGTAATACTTCAGGAAGCCGCGCTAAAAAAGACTGTAAAGAAAGAGAACAGATTTCATTATACTTATCTCTCAACTCTACATAAGATAGATTATATTTATTTCCATTTACTAGGTATTCCATTATTCTGAAAGTTTCATTAATCTGTCCAAACCTATTGCAAAACCAATTCCGCCTTCATAAGCTCCACCACCACAAACCGATAAACCGCTTTTTCTATGTTGTATTTCAAAAGTAAAATCTTTATAATAATCTAATCCTCTAATATTGTTCAAAATTAATTCAAAGTCATTTGTATTATAGTTTAACAAATCTCCCGCTAAAGCAGTTAAAGTTATTGACCAATCTCTTGTAGGGTTTAATATTTCAACACCTAATTGAGTAAACTGTCTCCAACGCCCTAACTGTGGGTTATCTCCTCTAAAACATTCGGCAACATAAAATAATTTAACATCTTTATCGTTTTTAAAGTAAGTTTGAGCTAACTGTTGAATAACTGCTGTATATTCAGGTGCTAAACATAAATCTCTACCGCCTTTATCAGTGAGTTTATACATTCTGTGGCTATTTTCTTCTCCTACTTTCCCAAAAAATACACTTGACTGTTGAATAATAGGAACTTGTATTTCTTGAAAACCTTGTTCTTTTAACTCAGCAATCATTTTATTTACCAAATCTCTTTTTTCGTTTCCGAGTAATATTCTTGTACCTTTGTAACAATTATTTTTTATTTCTTTCATTAATTTTAATTTGTTATTAGTAAAGTTCCTATAACACCTGCTGTAATTCCTATAAGTATTTGGTCTACTCTTGGTTTTTTAACTTGCTTTGTTAGGTTTTTATTTAACTTATCTTTTAGTTCGCTGTTTTCTTTTTCTTTTTTAATTTGTTCTTCCGCCGAAATAAGCATTGTAGTTTGATTAAAATTAATATCTTCCAACTCTGAAATAATATTATCTTTATTTTCCAACTGTTTATCTTTTTCTGCAACTTCTTTTTCCAAGCTGTCTTTTTCTACAATATCTGAAAGTACTTTATTGGGAATATTTCCTAAAAGATTAACAGAAATATCTGTTGCTACTACCTTATCTGTTTTGTAGATTGTTCTTAAAGTATCTGCAACTTGTGCTAAAGTCTTATTTTCAACCTGTTTTTTAATCTTTTTGCGCGATTTTTTTAAGTCTTTTACTTTTTGTTCTGACTTTTCATTTTCTTTTTTAAGTGAATCAACTTCTTTTTGTGATTTTTCATTAAGCGCAAGCAACGAATCTTTTTCTCTAAGCCGAGATTCTTCAAAGATTTTCAAACCGTCTTCTGCTGTTTTAATTTTTTCTTCTAAAATAATTTGTTCTTTTAAACTGTTTCTTTGACACGTTACTAAAGTTATAAGCAAAGCAAATGCAATCGCTACTCCTATTCTAATTAAATTTTTATTCTTGTTTTCCATTTTTTATATAGTTTATTAATTCTTCCGCAAATATATAAATTATTTTCGAGACTACCAAACAAAAAAGAGAAAACTTTTCAGAAATTTACTTCTTACTCAATTTTCTCTTAAAATAAATAAAGTGAGGTATGGAAAACTTTTAGTCTGCCCAACGTAAAATCTGCTTGTCAATGATATAACTTTCATCGCCAAAATCAGAAGTGCCTCCAACTTTTAGCTTGTCACCAACCGCAATCTGCTTTTTAGTACCTTGCTTAAAATCTTCTCCAATGGCTAAAACTTTAACTATTCCTCTAAACTCACCTTTAGAATCCATGGCAGTCTTTTTTTCTAATATTTTTTCAACTAATATTCTATCCCCAAATATATCCATCTTGTTGACTGTTTAAAGCTTTATGCTGATTAATAAATTCTATTTTATCTAAAATCCAATCACCTGTCATACCTTCATATATTTCAAACAGGTCTTCTGATTTTTTAAGCCTTTCATAAACCTCTTTATAACTCATATATTTTATTTTCTATTACTTTTAAATCTTCTTCAGTTAACTCTTGTATTTTTTTTGGTAAAATTATTTCAAATCCCTTACCATCTTTTTTAACTTTTATTGCGTCTGCATTTATCCACTGATTCTCCTCTACATTAAAATATTTTGTCTTACAAAAACTTACAAAACTACATCTTGTGTTATTTTTTATCTGGTTCAGCATTTACTTTTAAATTTAATTCTTCTTTTTCCTGCATTTCTTTTTTTAATGTCTCAATTAAAACTGTTCTTCCCGCCTCTGCTTCTCTATTGTGAAGTTCCACCATACGTCTTTTAAATTCTAAAAGACTAAGTAAATTTCTAAATTCAATTTGAGCATCTTCAGGATAATTTGAAGTTAAACTAAAACACTCTACTAAATTACTTGGAGTAAATGTTCTATTAGCGTCAAAAATGTAAGTTAGCTCCTTTTTTTGTTCTTCTGTTGGGTTGTCGACAGGTTCTCCGTCTTTGTCAATCCATTTGTAGTGTTTAGGTAGGCAGTATCCTGAAAGTGTGTTTAAATATGTGTCAACTGCATTCTCACTTAATAAGAAGTCAATACCTTGTATTTCTATTTTTTGTTCAGGTCTAAATGAACTGTTTTCTATTGTTTTTTTCATGTTTTTTAGGTAAACCCACTCTCAAAAGATTTTCATCTCGCCAGGGAAATGCCCTAGCCTTGAGTGGGTGTTTTTAATTATTTAATTTTTTAAAATGGTAAAGGTTGAAAATCAGCTTCTGTTTTTAATTCTCCTGCTGTTGGGAACGCTTGTTCAGGAGTTTGTGGAGGTACTGCGTTTTGCACTTGTGCTTCTGCTTTTGGTTGTGGTGCAGGTACTTCCGTACTAGGTTGAAAATGGTTTGCAAATTGGGTATATAAAAAGTCCAATCTTTTATCTCGGCTTGTTGTTTCTTTACCCTGTACCTTAATTTGTTCAGTTGGTGGTAACTTTGGGTCATCGTTTTTAAATCTTGGCTCTACTTTACCCTCTGATGTTTTTAAAGAAATACCCTGCGTATAAGCTTTAATTTTTTTACCGTTAATTTCAAACTCATTAGGTATAGCATAAGGCATAAAAGTGAATTCTTTTGTTGTGTCTACGTTTAACAACCTATTTAAAAGATTTTCCGCATATTTTGAATAAAATTTTACTTGTAAAATACTAGTATCCCCATCACTATCTAAAACAGTTAAATTAAGATTAGTACCATTATCGTTTTCATGTTTTTCCTGTGATTGAATAACCCCTGTTAAAGAATCGTAAAAAACAGTAAATGGATAATCCCCTGTTGCCTTATTTACATATTTTTTTCTTAAATCTACTTGTTCAACTGCTTGAACTTTTGATTTTAAATCTGCTTCTGCAATTTCTGTAAAGTCTTGTGGGACTTCTTTTTGCTTTGTTGAAATTTTACCATAAGAAACATTGTAATAGTTTCTTTTTCCATTGTTTGTTGAGCCTGTGTTTGCTGCCATTGTTTACGTGTTTAAATTTGTTACGTGATTAATTATTGTTTATATTAAGTCTATAATATTTGTTGAGTTTAGATAATTTTTCAATAACTCTAAAATACCTACTGTTTCTAAAGTAGATAATTCGTGGTCTAATATTTCTAGTGTAAGGTCTCCTTCTTCCTCATCATAAGAAAACTGTAAATTCATTGTTTTCATATTATTCTATTTCTTTATCTAAAATGTCCTCATTATATTTTTGTTTTCGGCGCAAAAAAGACTGAAAAGACAGTTTTAATTTCTCCCACCAACTCATACTAAGCAACTCTATATAACTGTCAATTTCAAATACATCTTCTGCTACATTATAAACTATACCACTTTTAGTGTAAACTCTTGTTGTTCCATCTAATGTTGCCACAAAACTATCTATGTTATCTAAAGGGATAAACATAGGAACGGTTAATTCTTCTATCTCAGATTCTTGTAAAAATATATTTCCATCTTCGTCAATTTTTGAACTTGAATTATTTTTATAGAATTCTCTCTCTTCTTCTTCAAAATGTTTTGGTACTTTACCTGCTACATCTTCATAAAATTCTCTAGTGTGTCCGTGTTCATCTTTAAAAACTCCAAAAGTACCTAAAATCTCTTTTTCTAAAGCATCATCAATCTTTTTTTGACCTTCTTCAGATGGTACAGTTATTAAGGCGTTTAATAATATTGTTTTAATTTTCATAGTACAAAAGTAAGTTTTTTATTTTAATTATGCAAATTTGTTAAGAAATATTTAACTTTCTTTGTTGGTAAATCATCTGTATACAATCTTTATTTATTTTCTTGAATCCATAATTGAAGTTCAGCTAGGGCATTCCATGCGACATGATAAGTATGTGGTAACCCACTCTCTAAATCATTGCCTTGTTCTAATCTATGTCTTAGTCCTGCATCTGCGTATGTCTTACTTCCACCATAAACTCTTTGGTAATTTAAGAAATCAAAATCACTCTCTTTATATTTCTGATGCCCATATTCTGAGCATTTTGCAATTGCCTCTAAAGCTTTTGGAAACTGTTTAAATAGTAATGAAATTTGCGGTTTGTTTTTGTTTGTTTTTTCACCAAGTAAATTACAATCTTTATCAAAAACTAATTCTTTTCCTTTTTCTGAAACAACTAAAGGAGTATTAGCTTTTAGACGAGTACTGTGACCTTTTGTATTTTCTTTTTGCGCCGAGTTTGGGTAACAACTAATACAATCTCCTTGACCACATTTTGTAAATAAACAGTTAGGTTTTACTTTATTCTCTTCACTGTATTTACCGCAATAACACTCTTCTTTACTTCTACAACAGCTTTTAAAATTTTGAGTGGATTCTAAAACTTCATCTAAAAACATAGCTGATTTCTTTTCTTGTTGTGCATCATTAATTACATTTTCTATGTGTAAAGTTAATCTTTTTTGTGGCGGTTTATTTATATCTCCTACTATTTTTTCGCCTCTTATCATATTACCATCAGAAAGGGAGCTTACATTATAAAGATAAACAGTATTATTAATTTGCTCTTTGTGGTTATCTTTTTCGCGCGAAAAAACATTAAAAAACAGATTTTCTTCATCTACTAAAACATAATTAAGCTCTGAAACCAACTCTAAATTAGGTTTAGTGTTTCTTTTAAGTTGTGTAATATGTTCTGCTAACTTTTCTTTTGTAGTTAAGCTGTACTTTTCTAAATAGTCTTTAATTTGTTGTTCTGTCATTTTACTTTGTTTAAAAATTGAGAGGTTGCACGTTTGTACTCTAGGTCTGCTGTACTCTCCCCTATACTGCGTTATAGGACACTTCCTCCACGAGCTCTCTTGACTCCGAGGTCTTTCACTTTACTATAAGAGAATCAAGTGAATGTTATTTTTATCCTATATCAAACTTATCAAATAGATTTTGAGTATAGCTGTCTAACTTATTCATGGCTTCCATCGCATCTTCACAAAGTTTTTCTAATTCCTTGTCTTCTCCTTCGTAACCATAATGTTGAACCCAATACCCTAAACCTTCGTTTTCAATTTCGTTCCATAGTTGTTCTACGTCTTCTTCTGTCCAATTCATATCTGTTTTTATTTAAATTTATTTTTCGCCGCAAAAAGATAAAGAAACAGAGAGGATATTAAACAAACAAGCTTACTCGGAACTCTATCGGATATTCTTCCACCCTTCTTTGACACCTCTCACTCACCGATGACTGAGTTTGTTTCTTTATTTCTTCTGCAAATATATAACTAATATTTTAATTGTGCAAATTTATTTTACTTTTTATTATATTTAAAATCTAAAATCTTTTTAACTAAATCTGAACGGTGGTTTGATTTTAATTTATGGTAACCAACTTCATCAAACTCCTTAGCAATGTCAATAGCAAAACTTAGTCCTGTATAAGACTCTTTAATGTCTCGTTGATTGTTATCACCGTTAATTACTATTCTACCGCCTTTTCCTAAACGAGTTAATAAGGCTTCCATTTCATGCTCTGATAGATTCTGTGCCTCCTCAATAACTAAAAGTTCTCTATTCCCTATTGTTTTTCCGCGGATATATTGAGTAGGAATTCCCTCAATTTTAGCTACTGTTGATTTATTAGCATTTCTATCTTTATTTTCTTCCCCTCCGCTTAAATGTGTAAGATGTTTATCAACTTTTCCTTTATCATAACACGCGTATAAATTATCTCTAAACGCTTCAATATAGGGGTCAAATTTGGAGGATAATTCGCCAGGAAGAAATCCTAAACTCTTCCCAACCTCAACCGCAGCACGGGTTACATACACTTTATCAATGTAACCTTTGAATATTAAATCTAAAGTTGTTTGTGCTACAACTAAACTTTTTCCAGAACCTGCTTGACCTGTGATAACAACAATTTCTTTTTCATAAATATCTGCTTTTACTTTCTTTTGGTCTTCATCTAAAGTAACTTTGTACTTTATGTCATTTTTTAATTCTTTCATTAACTGTTTTCTTTTAAGTGTTTAGAGTAAATTGTTGCTTTAACCCAATAATTCAGGCAGTTAGGGTTTGTTAGATGTTGCCCACACAAAATTTCAGCTGTCTCTTTATAAGTTGTCTCTGCTTTAGAATAAGTAAAAAATAAAATTTCTTTTTTATATGGAATCCCACTCTTAATTAAAGCTTTTAACTCAACTGAACTGCTAATATAACTTTGCCAAGGATAAACTCCTTTATACTGTCCTTTTTTAGCTCCGCTCGTATACTTTGGTTTGTACATATATTTCTTACCAATATAGTATCTACCCGTACCATCTAAAAGTGTGATTTTATAAATAAATGCAAAGGAGTCTTTAGGTGTTTGTTCAATTTTATTTATGATTTTTCCCTGATACTCCCATTCTATTTTTTGAGGTTTATCTCCGTTTGTTTTAGTTTTCTTTGGTGGCATATTTAACTAAATATAAAATTAACTGTTGCTATTATACCTATTATTGTAAAAATACAAAGTATAATTTCAATTAATATATTTCTATCTTCCATATTTTTTCTGTATTTGTTTATTAATTCTTTTTATTTATTTTTTCGCGCAAAAAAAAAATTAAACAGAAACAACTAATATCCACCAATCAGAAGTACAAGGTGGGAATCTTTCTCCTTTAGTTAAAGCAATATACTCTTTTCCACTTCTGTACAAACCACTAAATTCTGCTTTAGTACCTGTCTTACAATATTCTGTTTGTGTTGTAAACTCTAATAGTTTTAATAGTATGTTTTTCATTTTTATTTGTTTTCAAAATTATATTTTAATCGGTCTTTTATCTCATTAGTGTAAAAAGAACAATCGTCTCTCAAATCTGTTATATTAGTTAAAGATTCTCTGTAAAAACCTCTTTCGTCAATAAACTGTTTATATCTTAAAGTTCCCGAAGCATATTTTTCTGCGGAAGTTATAGAACACTTTTCATATACTGTTGGGTCTTTTTCATCTTCATACCTTCCCTCACTTATGGCAACGCAAATGCGGAATTTGATTGAAGTCGCACTCTTGTCGTCCCTTCTAGTCCACTCGTTAATAAAGTAAGTGTGGTAAGGTCTTAAAGAAGCTTTTATATCTATAAATCTACTTTGGAATTCTAATAAAGTGTTTTTATTATTATCACCTCTATTTATAAAATCTCTATATTGAACTCTTGTTTCTTCGTAGTATTCAATAAGTTCTTTTAACTTTTCTGCAAATTGTTGTTTTTTATCCGACATTTAGCTGTTGTTTTAAAAATTCAAAATCTTCAGGATTAGCTTTTAAATACTCTGCAAATTTATCTGTTCCTTGTACTTTCTTTTCTTCACCGAATCTATCAGGAAATGTAATCCAACCTGCTCCTCCTACTTTACCAATTTCTGTTTCACAAAATATTTGTGCATATTCATCCACAATATTAAAGCCTCCATCATAATAGAAATTTAAAGTGATAACTTCCTTTTTATCATAAGCACCTGCTTTACTTTTACGGATTCTTACATCTAATTTATGACCTACAACTTCTTTCTTTTCATTTCTAATTAAATCTTTTTTAGTAAAATCTAAGTGAGTAAAAGGCATATATTTATTAAATTGCCCTCCAGGTAGTACCTTACTATCTCCATGCATTACACCTGGATTCTCTCTCCACTGATTTAAAACAATTAAAGCTGTACCTCTTCTTGCACAATTAGCATTGATAATTGGAAGCCTCGTGCCCAATTTCTTGGCTTCGACTCCAATCGAAAACTCTTCTGCTGATTTAGCTTCAATAGCAACAGAATAAAAAGATTTAATAGAATCAATAACGATACCCGAAACTTCCTCTGATTGTGAAAAAGCTTCTGCTGTGTCTAACATATTTTCAAGAACAGAGTCTTTATAAACAATAAGTCTATTTTTATCTAAACCAAACCTTTCTACGTGACTATCTGTTATAGTTTGTTCACCATCTAATACTACAACTGTTTTTTCAGGGAATTTTTCTTGTAAATATTTTGCAATAATAAGTGCAATACTACTTTTTCCACTTCCTTCCCACCCTGTTAATAATGTCATAGCTCCAAGTGGGATAACTTTATTATCCATATAGTAATCTAAATATGCACTACCTGATGAAGAAAAATCTAAATTCAAAGTTTCTATTTCTGATACTTTTTTAACTTGGTCTTGTTCTGCTTTTCCTTTATTTAATTTCTTTAAAACGTCTTCTAATTTATTTGCCATCTTTCTAATATTTTCCAATTGTATTTTTCTGTTACTTTTTCTAATAATTTTTCTATTTTAATCTTTTCTTCGGCGAAAAAAGATAAAGACTGTAATTGTTCATTTGTACCGTCATACTTTGAATGACACTGACAATTACTAAACCTTCCCCCTAAATAAACCACATTATCATCATCACATTGTATAGATTTGAAAAAAGATTTAGGAAGTCGATGTGCTATTTCTGAAACTTCTCCTTTTAATTTTTCTCCGCAATTTTCACAACACTTTGTCTTAGCTATTTCTATATGTTTTTGGAAGAATTCGGGTAGACACTCTCTTTCAGCTTTTCTCTTTTCTAATCCTTTCTTAGAATATTTTTTCATTCTACAAATGTATTGTTTTTATTTTAGTTGTGCAAATAAATTAAGATTTATTTAACTACCTTCCCATTATTTGTTCTTGTTCAGGAATATCAAAATCTATGTTTTCTCCTGTTTCTGCTATTCTAATCTCTTCTTTTAATTCTTTTTCGGCGATTTTATCTTCCAAATCTTTCTTCTTTTTTCTAAACTCACCTCGCTCACCATTGTGCCTATTCCACATTTGTTTTGTACTTTCGCAAACTTCTGTTGATTTTAATACTCCACTGTGAAACTTACCTTGGTCTGTATGTTTAAATGTTTTTCCCATACTTATTTTTAAAGTTTTCAGAAAAGATGTAAGGTTTCGGTACTAAATTCAAATTTTCACTCCAACGAGAAATATTATCTTCTGTATTGTACCATCTAAAACCTTGTCCATGTTTATGTTCACTTGGTAATCTTCCATCAATTATATTCATATCTTATATTGCGATTTTAATTATCTTTTACAATAAACATTAATAACTCTCCATTATGATACTTTTCAACCCTAGTAGAAAAAGTATCGTCTTCTGTCATATCCCCTATAAAAACAGCAGTTTTATTATCTGCAAGTCTTGCTTTATAGATATTATTATTTTTGTTAATCCACATAATTTAGTTTTTAAGTATATCTTCTATCTCTTTTTTCAGTTTCTCTTTTCCGCCGAAATTAAAGTTTTTCAACAGCCATTTTAAATACTTAGTATCTTGAAAATCAGTTACTTTTTTACCTGAGTACTTACCAAAGTTAAATATTTCAGTATACTCTTTAGGTTCAATTTCAAAAATACTTTCCGACCTAGGTACATACACTTTACGGTTTCTCTTAATAAACTGTTCTAAAGCTTCTCTAAGTTCTGTTTTATCACTTTCTCCTGCCGCCCACAAAAGTTCATTGTTTTCATTTAAGAAATAATGTGCATCACGTACCCACCATGAACTGCTACCATCTTTAAAGTTTTTTATGTTTATTTTTTCTTCTTTAGCCATTTTTAAAACTTATTATTTGTAGTGATATTGTTAGGTTAAACCTGATTATACTACTATAAAACATAATTATACTAAATAGAATCCCAATTTCCATTTAAACCGCACAATAACCACAGAGGAAAAAATAGTGCTAAACAAAATTTTCCAAATATAGTAGAATCACACCAAGCATTTTTTAATCTTTTTAAAAATTTTTTCATACCATCAGTTATTACAATCTTTTAAGTTTTGGCACTTTTCTTTATTTACTGCCGAAGATTAATTATTCTATGCATCTGTTTCTACAATCATCACAAAGACTGCATCTAATGTGCTTAAAAAATATATTTTTATGTGTACACTCATTATGCTTTTCTTCAAATAGAAACTGCTCAATAACTTTTTTATAATTATCAGGGCAAGTTTCCCAATATCTTACATTGTTTAATATGTTTAAAATTTCTTCTTTCATAATTTTATTTTGCGCAAAAAGTTAAAGTAAAGATTCTAATTCAGAAATAAAAACCGACCTTAAATGATGTTCCTGTTCTAAAAGTAATAATTGGTCTTCTAATAGTTTTTTTTCTTCTTTTAATAACTTATTCTTATTTATTTTAGATAGTTCATTTAATAACATATAAACCTCTTGTTTATAGTTTTTATGACTATATATAAGTTCTTGCATTTTATATTTCATATTTTAAAATTTTGTTTTATTAAATCCACCCATCCCTTTCTATGAACAGTTGCATACGCATTTTTTGATTTTGACTTATATTCCTTTAGTGTTTTACAATTTTTTGCTAATTCTATACATATTTCCAACGTATATAAACTAACAGGTTTTGTTTGTAATTGAAGGTGTTCGGCTAAATGACTCCTCCATTTATTTTTTAAAATAAGGTTCCATGCAGCTCCATATTTCTTTTTAATCTCTGATATAGTTTCACACGTATTTACCATTTCAATACATTTATCAAAAGTCCAATAACCTTTAGGTAAATTTATGACTTTCATATGTAAACAAGCATCTTCCAACCATCCATTTCTTATAGAAGCGCTATATGCTCCACTACTTCGATTATAAAATTCCTTTTTAGTGGTATATTTTAAAGCTTCTTGAATAACATTTTCTTTTATATTCCAATGACCATTATCTTTCCTTACTTTAATCATGTGTTTGCAAAATTCCTCTAACCAACCATTTTTAATCGATGCTTTGTAAGCTGTCTCGTTTCCATTGTTGAATTCATTTTTAGAATTATATTTCAAAGCTTCAGCCTTACATGCCTCATAAGTCCATTTTAGATTATTTCCACCAACACCTCCTGTCTTAGCTTTATTTAATTTAACCCACCCTTTATCAATATAACTGTTAAGATAAAACTCTTCAAGTATTTTAGCCTTTTCTACATCAACAGGTTCTGAAATTAACTCTATAAAAATAGGCTTCAGTCCTGTTTCTTGACTATAGTTAAATACAGTACCGCCTATATTATGCCACCTATTTCTTTCTTTAAAAGAGTATGTTAATCCAACATAAACATGGTTATCAGGAAATTCATAAGCATATATAAACCTTTTACTATGATTACCTAATGGTGTAAAATGTGTATTAATTTCACTCATCCACCCATTTTTTTGCGCAGCTTTACAAGCACTTTTTGAACCATTTACAAACTCCTTGTGATTTTGATATTTTAAAGCTTCCTCTCTACAACGTTCTATATTCCAATAACCTTTAGGTTTTTTACGCTCTATCATATGAGAGCATATTTCATCTAACCATCTGTTTCTAAGAGATGCTTTATATGAACTACCACTATTTTTTTCAAACTCATTACGGGTTTTATATTTAAGAGCATCTTCCTTACAAGCTTGAAATGTCCACTTAATTTTTTTTGTTCTAGGTTTTTCACAAATATATCTACAATCCTCTATTTCTTCTTTCATAACTTGTCTTGATTTCTATATTGATATTCCCACAACTCTTTTAATCCTGGTTGATGTTTACAATTTGTACATTTATAAACATTCACAGACACCTCGTCTTCTAATTCTTTTATTGAATATTTTACTGATTCTTCTTTATTACATTTTGGACAAATATACCAACTCTCTTTTACTGTTTCTTTCATCTGTTTTTTAAGTTTACTTCGTTTGTTTTTTGCGCGAAAAAAGATTTGAACAAAGTTCTTTTAAAGAAAACAGCTTTCTAACTTCTGTATATATCTTATATCTTCTTCTGTTAATTTATTTTGTTTTTCTCTGTCTAAAATATCTTTGTATTTTTCTTTTTCCGCCGATTTTATAGAAAGCCATTCTATGTGTAATTTAGTTTGTTGATTCATAGTTTCTGTTTTTATCCTTTTTGCGGAAAATCTAAATTCTTAAAAAACTCTACTATTATATCTACTGTCCAACCATTACCTAACATTTTATATCTTTGAGTATCAGAAACAGATTTAGTGTAATTATCAGGAACTGTTTGTAGCCTTTCGCACTCCAAAGGTGTAAATTTTCTGTAAGGTTTTCCTATCTCTATCATATTTTTAGGAGTTACGTTTTTACCTGTCCCATGTGCTAATTCTGTTGTAAGACAAGCCGATTTTCCTGTAGGTTGGTAGTTTTTAGCGTACTTTAATTGTGTAGCTATTGTTTCTTCTGAAAGATAATATTTTTCATCTACAACTAAACCATATTTACCTCTTTTCAACATACTTTTTACATTTTCTTTGTAAATTGTTGATAATATTGTTTGACTTTTTTCTTTTAAAGAACTACCTGTTTCTAATATGTTATTAACAAAAATGTTTTTATCTTTTATATCTAATTCGTTAACAATATTTGTCCAATATAATCTTTTTCTATTTTGAGCAGAAACTAAGTTTGAATTTATTTCAATTGGTTGCACTCCTAAATATTCTGATATTACATCTTGATATTCTTTTTTCATCTTTACATTTTCAAGTAAAAAATATTTAGGTTTACATTCTTTTAATAGACGCACAAACTCAAAAAACAATTTACTTCTCTCATCTTCAAAATTCAATTGTTTACCTGCAAAACTAAATCCTTGACAAGGACTCCCACCAATCAACAAATCTATTTTAGGTAAATCTTCTGCTTTTACATCAATAACACTTCCAAGCTGTATAGTATTTGGATAATTATGTTGAGTTACTTTTATTGCATGTTTATCTATTTCACTTGCAAAATAATTATCATATTTTATTCCTGCTTTATTTAAAGCTATTTGTCCGCACGACATTCCGTCAAAGAGCGATAGTACATTCATATTTTTAATTGTTTATTTGTGCAAATATATTACTTTATTTTGAATTACGCAAACTTTTACCAAATATTATCTAAATCTGATATTGTTTTAATTGAATTTGTATAATTATTTAGTACTTCTTTGGATGTAGTTACACTATTTATTTTATATTTTTGCACAAAAACTCCTAAATTCTTTTCAATACATTCTTTTAGCTTAGTACCCCTATCTCCATACCAATTAAAATCTTTTTGGTCTAAAAGCCAGGTTAAGTATGACTTGTTTTCTTTCATAACTTCACTTATTTTTTTGTCTTTGTACTTCCCAAAATAAAAGGTTAAATCAGAACTGCTATCTTTAGTACTTTCTATTTCCCAATCTAATTTAACTTGTAAACTTTTCTTTGTTGGGCGATTTGTAGTATTCAAAGGATAATTACTTAATAACATATCTCCATTAAAAACTGCCCAACCTTTTGTTAACTTTTCATTCTCAATAGATATTGTTTCAACATTACCAAATTTATTACAGTTACCACTTAAATCTACTATTTTACAGTCTTTTTTATCTTTGTGTACTCTTACTCCTCTGCCGACAAGTTGGTAATGAAACGTTAAAGAATTACTTGGTTTTGCAATAACAATAACATCTAATTGTGGGTGGTCAAATCCAATAGTTAATATTTTACATTGGATAATAACTCTTAATTTAAGGCTTTTAAAGTCATTAATTATACTGTCCCTATCTTTGTTATCCATTCCACTAAAAAGTGCCTTAGAACAGCTTATATTAGCTGCTATTTCTTCTGCATCAGATATGAAAGGAACAGATACTAAAATAGATTTTCTACCTTCTGAAATTAAGTTGTTAACTTCAGATATAATTCTGTTATTTATATCATTAGTTTCTTTAAATTTTTCTATACTTTTATCTGTATAGTCAGAACCTGTTGTATTTAACTCTAAATCTGTTTCATCTACATCTTTTATATCATAAACAAGTTTACTCCAATATCCTTGTTCTACTACTTCTGAAATTTGTACAACATCATTAATTGACTTATAAATACAATTTCTATCTCTATTCATCATTTTTAAAGAAGAACCTTGCATACCATTAGATAGTCTAAATGGTGTTGCGGTTACTCCAACTAATCTGTAATCTCTTAATTGTTTTAAAAATAAATCTATTTGTGAACCTTTTGTAGAAGCAGTGTGTGCTTCATCATAAACTATAACTACTTTTTTATCTTTAAAGAAATCTGAAAATTTAACTAAAGTTCCAATAGTTGCAAAAGTAACATGGCTTACATCTTTACTATTTAAAGAAGCTGAACAAATTGTAGCATCAAAACCATAAGATTTATACTTTTCATAATTTTGTAACACAAGCTCTTTACTACTTGTTACATTTATAAAATACCTATCTGTAAACTTTTGAGCTAGTGTGCTAATAATTAAACTTTTTCCAAATCCAGTTGGGTAAACAAAAACACCATGATTAGTTTTTGAATTTAATATGAAATCTTCTATTTTTTTAACAGCTTCTTCTTGTCTAGGTCTTAATGTATAACTCATTTTCATTTTTTAATATTTCGGATAAAGTTTTAAATATATAAATTAAACCTTCTCTTTCTATTGAACCTCTTATTTTAATAGATATATAATTATCTTCTATTGAATCACTTTTAAAATATACTTCCGTTATAGTTGAATTACCTTCGTACTTTCCTAAGTTCAAGCCAAAAACTATCTCTTCAGGTGAATTTATAAACCTTTCTATATTTTTCATATTTTTAATTTTAATGTACAAATATATAACATTATTTTATTTCTTGCAAGTATTATTTAAAAATTCTATTTCTTTTTTAAATTCACTATAATATTTTTCAACTGTCTTTTTTGATATTGGGTGATTTTCATATATTGCTTTTTGAGTAATTTTATTAATATTATTAAAATCCCAAGAATCTAAAATAGACCTTATCTTTTCCTTTGATATTTTTTCTTTTGATTCAGCGGATACTTCCCTACATACAGCTAATTTTTCATTTTTACTAAGTGTACAATTTTCACCAAATAATGCTTTTCTTTTTATAACACCGCAAGGATATAAAATACCTTCTTTTTTATATTTTAACACTGATTGTATAATTCTTTGTAATTGAGATTCATCAACAGGGTTTGTAAAATTATTGAAATTTACAGCGGATAATATTGAATGCAATCTATCTTCGTATATGTTTGGATTTAAACATACAATATTTGTGCAATAAGCTAAAAGAATATTATTTCTATTTTTTGAAACTTTTTTGTAAAGTAGCTTTGCTTGTATAAAATCAAAACCTTCTAAGTTTTTTACAAAGTCTTGTTTATTTTGTAAATAGTCATCTCTATTGTCAAACCTAACACTATTACCATTTACCCCCCACTGTGTGCTATATGCTTTTTCTCCTCTTTTAGTTTTAGATAGGGGGGTAATATTAATACTTTTAAATATTTTAGAATCTACATTTAAATACAATTCTTTATCAAAAGAAACTACATTAAATTGAGTAGTTTTTTTAGCTCCTAAATCTACATAATCTGATATACCTAACTGACCACAAATATAAGCATACGTTTCATCAAAGTTATTTTGAGACAGATTATCGACTTTTACAATAATAGAATATCCTTTACCACCAAAAGATTTGTAGAACGCAAATACAAGTTTTTTATCAATATTATTAATATTAAAGTCAGGAGCATCAATATCTATATATAACAAACCTGTTGGATTTAAAATATTTTCTATATTTTTATATTTGTTAAATGTAAAATTATAAGTTACGCAAGGAACTATTTTTGTCTTTACTTCATTATAATCTTTATTACCGCTTCTTGCTGATAATATTTCTATTGAGAAATCCCCACGTTTAATAAAGTCAAACCAATCATAAACTGATATTTGCTTAATAACATTACAGTTTTTTGTACAGTTGAAGAAATCTAATTTGTAGTCTTGTGTTTCCATATAAAAATGCGAAATGCCCTAAACAGAAAAAGACTTAGTACTGTGGAAGATAAGTCTTTGTTTTCCGTAAAGGACATTCACGTCTTTTATGTATTTTTAGTTTATGCAATAGTCTTCCACCTCTACTTTTAAACTCCGATATGTAAAATTAAATCTAACTCCGTAAGTTAGAAGCGTATCTTTAGGTAATACGTTTGCAAGAATAAATCTCTGACCAAGTTCATCACAATTTTTGCACGAACAAAATAAAAAATGATTACTTCGATGAGTAACCTCGACATTTACGGTTCTGTCGGCAACCACGTCATTCACAATTTTTGTGATGAAAAAATAAAAGAAACTGTTAGCCGTATGCATCCGATTATCCACTAACAGGTAAACTTACTATTAAAATTGGTTGTAGACCAAGTAAGAGTTCCTCACTATGATAATTTTGGAACTTTTATATTGTTGTTAAATCATTCATATTAAAAAATAAAGCTGTGTAAAAGATACTCGGATAAACATATCAACAGCTTTATAAAGAACAGTACCGATAATTATTTTAAATACTCATCAAATCATTTTAATGCGACAAATATACAACATTATTTTCATATATACAAGCAAAAGTAATAAAAATTTTTAAAATAAGCAAAATCCTTATAAAATTACTCAGTTTTAAAAAAGCCTCTCCGAAGAAAGGCTCAATTTTTTAAACAATCAACTATTAAAATCTACAAACTCTCCATTATCATAAAGACTTGGTTTATAATCAAATAAATCTTTGAAAAAAACTTTTATAGCCTCAGCATAAACAATTTCGTTTACATTTTTAGTTTCATACTTTCTAAACATAGAATACGTTAAGTGTCTTATAAACTCTTGATTTTCTTGTCTATATTTATAAGAAACGTCTGATTGAGAAATATAATCTCTCCAAATAAAATTAAAAAAATCTTCGTATTCTAGCATATTGTGGTTTTTAAAATGCAAATATAGAACAAATATTTTAATTGTGCAAGTAAATGATAAAAATACTTATTTTGTTAAGTTAATGTTAAAGTGTTTGGATATAAGATAATTAATACATATATTTGCATTTTTAATACAGTTATGCACGTAAAAATTAAAGACAAAAACATATTTTTTGACAAAATAAAACCTAAAAATCAAATAGATTTCATAGAATCTATATTGAAAATATACTCCGCATTAAATTTTGACGAAAAAAACAATTTACCAAAATCAGAAAGAACTGTTTTAGTTTATTACATACTGCATGGATTAACGGATGAAACTTTAAAAAACATATTAATAGATTTTCCAAAATACAGAGAAGGAGCATATCTACATCAAATGAATAAAAATTTAAGAGATAAGGGTTACTTAATAAGAGAATTAAACAACTTTAAAAAGTTTCATTTAAATGAAGATTTACAACATATAAGAAAAAAGTTTATAGAAGATAAATGTAAAAGTTATTATGTCGGATTTGAAACAGATTAGTTTTATAGATGATATTTTTGAGGATATAGGAGCTGATAAAGAGCAACAAATGGCAATAAAATTTTGGTTAGATTATGTCGCCAAAGAAACAAAAGAAACAGAAGTTTTTGCCATAGATATTCCAAAAATAGGAGTATTACATAGAAACAGAGTTTTAACTCAAAATTCTAAAAAATATTTAAAAAAGGACAGTGAAGAATATTCTAAAATAATGGATATGCTTTTAGAAATGAAATACTTTAAAGAACAGAAAAATGAAAAAACACCGCATTGTAAAACACCTTACACATACATAGCAAGCAGTTATTTAAAAAATAAATATGAATTACCACAAATATTTAATTCAGAAAAACAAGTAAAAGAAGTATATTCGGCAATAGAAAAAGAACAACAGAAATATTATGATAGGGGATTTTAAACATCAAGTTTTAAGCAGAGAAGAAACACAAGAAAAAATTAAACAAGGAATAGATTTAGTAGTAAATCCTGTGAAGGTGACTTTAGGAAGAGGGGGAATGAATGTATTGTTAATTCGAGATAACTTACTTCCTGTAATTACAAAGGATGGAGTTTCAGTAGCTAGAAACATACAACATGAAGACCCATTTGTAAATGCAGGAGCTATGTTAGTTAAGGAAGTATCTGCAAGAACAGAAGAATTATGTGGAGACGGTAGTTCAACTTCTAGTGTATTAGCTCAAGCAATATTTAATGAGGTTCAGAAGCACAAAAATATAAATCCAATTCAACTAAAAAAAGATTTAGAAAAAGTTACAGAAGAAGTTGTTGGACACTTAAAAAAATTAAGTCAAAAACCTAAATCAAAAGTAAGACTTAAAGAAATTGCAGATATTTCCGCTAATGGAGATAAAGAAGTAGCTGATTTAGTTTATAAAGCTATTCAAAAAGTAGGAGAGACAGGAGTAATTAAGGTTGAAGAATCAGAAGACGTAGATTCAAGAGTAGAAGTTGTAGATGGTTATCAATTAGATACTCCATTCTATAATGCAGGTTTTATAACAAATCACGATAAAATGACAGCAGAATTCTCCAATATGAATGTACTTTTATATGAAGGATTTTTAGAAACCTTTGACGATTTAGTTCCAACAATAAACGCAATAACAGATTTTACAGACCCTGAAAACCCAAGAGTAGGTGGTTTATTAATTTTGTGCGACACAATCGACCCAAACACAGAAAACCAAATACTAAACTTTAAATCATTAGGACATAACTTTATGATTTTAAAAACCCCTTTATTTGGAATTCAAAGAACAGAACTTTACCAGGATATTGCAACATTAATTGGAGCAGAAGTATATTGTAAAGAAAAAGGAAAACCACTCACAGAAGTTACAGTAGAAGGATTAGGAAAAGTTAAAAAAGTTGTT
This sequence comes from Flavobacterium sp., assembly GCF_044368625.1. Taxonomy (GTDB): domain Bacteria; phylum Bacteroidota; class Bacteroidia; order Flavobacteriales; family Flavobacteriaceae; genus Flavobacterium. Next base: position 25,015 of record NZ_JBIPPD010000380.1, read on the forward strand.
TCTGACGTAAACAAGACACTATTAATAGGAACAGAAGGCAATACATCAGAAAGAATAAATACCATCAAAGAACAGCTTAAAAACTACCAAGGCGCGTCAAAAGAAAAACAAACAATAAAAGACAGACTTGGAAAATTAGAAGGTGGTGTTGCAATGATTTATGTTGGTGGTGGTTCAAAATCCGACAAAAGAGAAAAAACAGATAGAGTAGATGACGCTTTAAAAGCAGTTAAATCTTGTATTGAAGAAGGATATGTAGCAGGAGCAGGAGTAACTTATTTAACTATTTCTAATATGTTGCAAGGAACTAATGAAGCCACACAAGTAATGAAAGAAGTTTTAAAAGCACCTTTCTTACAAGTTTATGAAAATGCAGGGATTGATGCTAATAAATATTTAGAGTATGTCATAATGTCACAATATGGTGCAGGAATAGATATTGACACAGAAGAAAAAGTTAATCTTTTTGATATTGGAGTAATTGACCC
>NZ_JBIPPD010000157.1:0-7986 GCF_044368625.1 Flavobacterium sp.
CGCTTCCCGATGAAAAATCGGGAGAGCTCCACTACTATCCCTCACGCGGAAAAACGGGTAAAATACAACCCAAATTTCTAGTTTTTTTCTCGTAAAGACGCAAAGACGTTAAGTTACCAATTCAATCTTTGCGACTTTGCGAGCGATTTAAAATTTTCAAAACTTTCAATAAAATGTTCCCGCAATACGTCCTTCCTATTCCAAAATCGAATAATCTCCAATACTGATAGAACTAAAATTTCCATCAAAAATGGCGTGATTTCCAATCATTGCGTTGTCTAAGTTGGCGTTTCTAATTTTAGTATGGGTTTGAATCAAACTGTTTTTAATAGTCGAATCGCTCACGTGACATCCTTTTCCTATCGACACATTAGGTCCAACAATGGTGTTGATTAAAACCACATCTTCGGCAATGTAACACGGAGGGATGATTGTTGCGTTTTCTTGTTTTACATTCAAAGCTACCAACGACTCTCCATCTTGGTGCAAAAAGCCCAACATTCTCGAATTGGTTTCCACCGTTACTTCTTTGTTTCCGCAATCCATCCATTCGTCCACTTTGCCTGGTACAAATTTCATGCCTTTGGCCATCATTTGTTTGATACCGTCGTTAATTTGGTATTCGCCACCGTGAATGATGTTGTTGTCCAAAACCAGTTGCAATTCGTTTTTAAGAACAGCAACATCTTTGAAATAATAAATTCCGATGACGGCCAAATCCGAAACAAACTCCTTTGGTTTTTCAACCAATTCGATAATTTCACCGTTTGCATTTAAATTGACCACACCAAAAGCTTCGGGTTGATCGACTTGTTTGACCCAAATTACACTATCGGCCGAGGTATCTAAATCAAAATCGGCACGAATTAGCGTATCTGCATACGCAATTACCGCTGGACCCTGCAAAGAATCTTTGGCACACATGATGGCGTGTCCCGTTCCGAGGGCTTCATTTTGATAATAAATGGTTCCTTTGGCACCTAATTTTTCGGCAATTGCTATTAAATCTTCTTCTACTTTTTTACCAAAACTTTCGTGGATTACAAAAGCTACTTCCTCAATATCTTGGTTTAAAACTCCCGCAATATCTTCGACTAAGCGGTGTACGATTGGTTTTCCTGCAATAGGAATTAAGGGTTTCGGGATTGTTAATGTGTGTGGACGTAATCTCGAGCCGCGACCGGCCATTGGTACTATTATTTTCATAGAAACTGTATTAAGATTTTTATATGAAGTATTAAGTCAATGCTGAATACTTTAAATTATTTATTGATTGATCTATTATAATTGAAATCTGTGACTGACAACTGAGTCCTTATTTTACTCCCGTACTTCCAAACCCGCCTTCTCCTCTACTCGTTTCCGATAATTCCTGAACTTCAATCCACTCGGCACGTTCGTGTTTAGCGATAATTAATTGAGCAATTCTTTCGCCGTTTTCGACAACGAAAGTTTCATTGGATAAATTTACTAAAATCACACCAATTTCACCACGATAATCGGCATCAACTGTTCCTGGAGCATTCAAGACGGTGATTCCTTTTTTTGCCGCAAGGCCACTTCTAGGGCGAACTTGTGCTTCAAAACCAGTTGGTAATTCAATGAAAATTCCGGTTTTGATGATGGCTCTTTCCAATTGATTTAGCGTGACTGACTCTGTCAAATTGGCTCTCAAATCCATTCCTGCCGAAGCTATGGATTCGTAATTTGGAAGGGGATGTTGCGATTTGTTGATTATTTTTATGTTCATATAAATTAGATTATGACAAGTCGAGACTTATCAGTGCATTATAATAAATTATGCTTTTCGTTTGATGATTTTGTATATGGTTTCTTTTTCGTTGTAATAGATAAAATAGGTGAATACAAGTATTAGAGGGATTCCAACAAAATAATTTTCTCTGAAGAAATAAAAAGAAAAAATAGAGAACAGGATTGAAACTCCGAGATATCCACCTATTTTTTTTATGTCATACGGAATCGGATAATATCGATTTCCGAGGGTATAGGAAATGACCATCATACTTCCGTAAGCCATAATGGTTGCAACTGCCGAACCCATATAACTGTATTTGGGAATTAAAATGTAGTTCAATATCAAAGTAAGTAGTGCTCCAACGACAGAAATGTAAGCTCCAATTTTAGTCTTGTCCGTTAATTTGTACCAAACCGAAAGATTGTTGTAAATTCCTAGAAAAAAATTGGCCAAAATAATCAGCGGAACAACCTTCATTGCTTCCCAATAGGATTGATCTGGTATCATTATCATTTTCAATAAATCGGCAAAAACGATGACCGTCAAAAGTATAAGGGACCCGAAGATGACAAAAAACTTGGTTATTATGGCGTATGTTTGTTTTGCATTTTCGTTTTTTGCGAAACTGAAGAAAAAAGGCTCGATTCCCAGGCGAAATGCGGTGGCAAATAAAACCATAAATAATCCCAGCTTGTAACAAGCGGCATAGGCTCCAACATCTGCTTTTCCGGTATCTTTTGGCAGAAGATACTCGAGAAAAATTTTATCGAAATGTTCGTTTACGGCAAAAGCAATACCGGCGATTAGAATTGGAAAACCATACTGCATCATTCTCTTCCAAAGCTGAAAATCAAAATGCCACTTGACGTGAAAATAATTTGGCGAAAGCACCACAAAAGTGGCCAAGCTCGCTATCAAATTGGCGATAAAAATATAGCCGATTTGGAAATCATCAAAATAAAGTGTTGCTAAAAAAGTATCCGGATTATTTTGAGCAATTTGTGGCAGATAAAGCAAGAAAAACAAGTTTAAAGCCATATTAATAACCACGTTTCCTATCTTGATGACGGCATAGACAATTGGCCTTTGTTCGGCTCTTAATTTGGAAAATGGAATAATAACTAAAGCATCTAAAACTAAAATCCAGATGGCGTAAGTTACATATTCAACTTCCACATTAATCCATTTTGAAAGTGTGTCTCTAAAGAAAATCGAGAGAAATAAAAACCCGATGGAAGTCCAAAAAACAGAAATCGTTGAAGTTTCCACAACATCTTTTTTATTGTCTTCGGAATTGTAAAAACGGAAAAAAGCGGTTTCCATTCCGTAGGAAAGAATGACGTTAAAGAACACCATATAGGCCAAAAGTATGGTGGTTTCTCCATAATCAGCTTTAACGAGCGTGCTTGTATGAACCATTACCAACAGGAAACTCAGCATTCTCGGTAATACCGTAGCGAGTCCGTAAATGGCGGTTTGCTTAAAAAGATTTTTGTAAAGGCTCAAGACGATTCATCTAATTTTAAACAAAAATAAGACATTCTTTGTGTTTTGGGGGTATTGATTCACAAATAAACCTGATAGTTTCGTATATGTTTTTAGATTCTGATTTATAAAATCAGAGTAAATTCATCTTTAGAATAAAAAAAGCCGACATCGCTGTCGGCCTTTTTATATAGTTTGATAAACTTTATCCTTTCAACGCTTCTGCACCACCAACGATTTCCAAAATTTCGTTTGTAATTGCTGCTTGACGTGCTTTGTTATAGGTTAATTTCAATTGGTTTCTCAATGCCGTTGCGTTATCGGTAGCTTTGTGCATAGCTGTCATACGAGCGCCATGTTCTGATGCAAATGAATCTCTGATTCCTTTGTACAACTGTGTTTTCAACGATTTAGGAATCAAGGCAAGAAGAATTTCTTCTTTTTGTGGTTCATAAATATAATCAACTGATTTGGAGTTTGCCGTAGCTGAAATTGGCTCCAAAGGCAGAAACTGTTCGGTCATTACAATTTGAGTAGCCGCATTTTTAAACTGGTTGTACACCAATTCAATTCGGTCGTATTCGCCAGAAAGGAATTTCTGTGTTAAATCTTCGGCAATCAAAGCCACATTTTCAAAAGTCAATTGGTCAAAAATAGCACTTTTGTTAGCGGTAATTTTGCACGATTTGGTCAGAACATCGTTTCCTTTTTTTCCAATTGCATAAATTTCGACGTTTTTTCCTTCGTAGAAATCGGTTCTGGTCTTGATTGCTTTGATTACATTTGAATTAAAAGCACCACACAAACCTCTGTTAGAAGTGATAGCCACAAGCAAAACATTGTTTACTGGACGTTGTGTTGTAAATTCTCCTCCTACATCGCCATCAAGCGTTGCAGAAAGATTTTGCAATAATTCCGTTAACTTTTCGGCATAAGGACGCATTGCTGTAATGGCATCTTGTGCTTTTTTTAGCTTTGCAGCAGAAACCATTTTCATCGCAGAAGTAATCTGCATTGTCGATGAAACGGAAGTAATTCTATTACGGATTTCCTTTAAATTTGCCATTGTATAATTAGAAAATGTGATAATGTGATAATTAGATAATCAGAAGCGTCCGAGGACATTTTTTAACTATCTATTTTCCCAATTATCTAATTAATTGTAATATAATTAGAAAATGTGATAATTAGACCATTAGATAATTAGAAGCATCCAAGGACAGTATCTAATTATCTAATTTCCGAATTATCTAATTAATTGTATTTCGCTGAAACTTCTTTAGCTACACTTTCGATAACACCAGTAATCTTGTCATCTAATTTTCCAGCTTTCAAAGCGTCAAGTGTATCTCTGTGTTTGTTGTTAAGGAATTCTAAGAAATCTCTTTCAAATTCTTTTACTTTATTAACAGGAACATTTCTCAACAAGTTTTTAGAACCTGCATAGATAATAGCTACCTGATCTTCCACAGTATACGGATCGTTCAAACCTTGTTTCAAGATTTCAACGTTTCTTTTACCTTTTTCAATTACGTTCAATGTAACCGCATCAAGGTCAGAACCGAATTTGGCAAACGCTTCCAATTCACGGAACTGTGCTTGATCCAGTTTCAAGGTACCTGCTACTTTTTTCATTGATTTAATTTGTGCGTTACCACCTACACGAGATACCGAAATACCCACGTTGATTGCTGGACGAACACCAGAGTTAAACAAATCACCGTCAAGGAAAATCTGTCCGTCTGTAATCGAAATTACGTTTGTTGGAATGTATGCAGAAACGTCACCCGCTTGTGTTTCGATAATTGGCAAAGCGGTTAATGAACCACCACCTTTTACGATTCCTTTGATAGAATCTGGCAAGTCGTTCATGTTTTTTGCAATCTCATCATTAGCAATAACTTTACAAGCTCTTTCTAATAAACGAGAGTGCAGGTAGAAAACGTCTCCAGGATATGCTTCACGTCCCGGTGGTCTTCTTAGCAAAAGAGAAACTTCACGGTAAGCAACAGCTTGTTTTGATAAATCATCATAAACAATTAAAGCTGGACGACCAGAATCTCTGAAGTATTCACCAATTGCAGCACCTGCCATTGGAGCATAAACTTGCATTGGAGCTGGATCAGAAGCATTTGCAGCAACAATAACCGTGTAGGCCATTGCTCCTTTTTCTTCCAATGTTTTAGCAATCAAAGCTACAGTTGAGGCTTTTTGTCCGATTGCAACATATATACAAAATACAGGTTGACCTGCATCGTAAAATTCTTTTTGGTTCAAAATAGTATCCAAACAAACCGTTGATTTACCCGTTTGACGGTCACCAATTACAAGCTCTCTTTGTCCACGTCCTACAGGAATCATGGCATCAACCGCTTTAATACCTGTTTGAAGAGGTTCAGTAACAGGCTGACGGAAAATTACTCCAGGAGCTTTTCTTTCCAATGGCATTTCGTATAAAGTTCCACCAATTGGTCCTTTACCGTCGATTGGAAATCCAAGTGTGTTTACAACACGACCTACCATTTCTTCACCCACTTTAAGCGAAGCAATTCGTTGTGTTCTTTTAGCAGTCGATCCTTCTTTGATACCTGTTGATGGTCCTAAAAGTACCACACCTACGTTATCTTCTTCAAGGTTCAAAACAATTGCTTCAAGACCGTTTTCGAATTCAACTAATTCTCCATATTGTACATTGGATAACCCGTAAATACGAGCGATACCATCTCCAACATTTAAAACTGATCCAACTTCTTCAAGCGTAGCACCCGATTCAAAACCTTCTACTTGCTTTTTTAATATTGCTGAAATTTCAGCAGGGTTAATATCCGCCATAATTATATAAATAATTAGTTACTTAATTCTCTTTTTAAAACTTGTAAACTGTTTGCAATAGAAGCATTGTACTGCTTATCGCCTATTCTTAAAATAAAACCTCCGATAATGGATTCATCTACAATATTATGCAGTGTAACGGCTTTAGATGTAAATTCTTTAACTTTAGCCAAAACTTTGGATTCCAAATCATCGGTTAAAGGAAACGCAGTTGTTACTTCGGCAGTTTCAACATTATTTACTTCATCTAACAATCGTTTGTATTCGAATGAAATTGCTTCCAAAATTCCGAATCTTTTATTCACCGCCAATAAATGAAACAAGGACTTTGTTGTGGCATTTGAAGAAGTAAAAACTTCCAATAATGCAGCCTCTTTATTTTTAGCACTAATCGTTGGGCTTTCAATAAAGTTGTGCAATTCCTGATTTCCTTTGATTGTAGATGCAATAGTTTGCATATCCTTACCTACTTCTTGAACCGCTCCTTTTTCTTGGGCGATTTCCAAAATAGCCTTGGCATATCTTATCGCTGCTCTTGTACTTGCCATAGGATTAGTTTAAGGTAACGTCGCCCAACATTTTCTCAACCAATTGTTTTTGAGAATCTTTGTTAGACAATTCGGTTTTCAATAATTTTTCAGCAATTTCTAATGAAAGTGTCGAAACTTGTGCTTTCAATTCTGACATTGCTGCATTTTTTTCTGCTTGAATGGCCGTTTTGGCTTGTTCAATCATACGAGCGCCTTCTGCTTGTGCATCCGTTTTAGAATCGGCAATCATTTTTTCTCTCATTTCACGCGCTTCTTTGAGCATCGCGTCACGTTCCATTCTTGCTTCTTGCAAAATTCTTTCGTTTGTAGCGGTAAGATCTTGCATTTCTCTACGAGCTGCTTCAGCTGATTGCAAAGCAGTGTTGATAGAATCTTCACGACTTTTTACAGCTCCTAGAATTGGTTTCCAAGCGAATTTTCTCAATAATATAAAGAAAATTAAGAAGATAATTGTAGTCCAAAAAATTAAACTCTCTGGTGAAGTTAATTGCATACGATTATATATTTAAAATTTGTTTGTCTTGTTTAAAAAAACTCCCTGAAGCCAACCGCTTGCAGGAAGTTTTAATTTTAATTACTTTGCGATTAACGCAACAACTACTGCGAAAAGTGCAACACCTTCAATAAGTGCAGCAGCAATAATCATAGCAGTTTGGATTTTTCCAGCAGCTTCTGGCTGACGAGCGATTGCATCCATTGCAGATCCACCAATTTTACCAATTCCAAGTCCTGCACCAATTACAGCTAATCCAGCTCCGATTCCAGCTAAAATCATAATAAAAAATTTATATAGTTAATAATAAATAAAACTCAATTTAGTGGTGGTCATGTTCGGCAACTGCCTGACCGATAAATAATGCAGACAACAAGGTAAATACATACGCTTGTAAGGCTGCAACTAACATTTCTAATACACTCATGAACAATACAAATGCTCCAGAAATTGGAGAAACCGCTACAGTTTCGAATATAAATATCAATGAAATCAAACTCAAAATGATGATGTGACCTGCCGTAATGTTTGCGAATAAACGAATCATTAATGCAAAAGGCTTTGTCAACATTCCAATCAATTCTACGGGAATCATAATGGGTGCTAACCAAACTGGAACTCCCGGTGTGTTGAAAATGTGACCCCAATATTCTTTATTTCCACTTAAAGTGGTAACGATGAACGTAATAAACGCCATTACAAATGTAAAGTAAATATTTCCTGTAAGGTTCGAACTGAATGGAAAAAATGGAATTAAACCAATCAAGTTATTGATCCAAATAAAGAAAAATATAGTTAACAAATACGGCATGTAGGTTGCGTATTTTTTCTCACCAATATTAGGTCGAGCAATATCGTCTCTTACAAAT
>NZ_JBIPPD010000020.1:0-25438 GCF_044368625.1 Flavobacterium sp.
ATACACGACGCTGCAACCAAATACCAAGGTAAAAAAATCAAAATTGTGGTACCTCCCAATTGTTATGGCGGTACCAACGACCAAGCGCGACGTGTAGCAGCAAGTGTTGCTGATGTTGAAATCGTTGACTTACTCGTAGACGGCGATAACGATATGGTACAAAGTATTGCAACCGTTTTAGAACAAATTGCCCAAGAAGATGCGGTACCGTATATCATTGCGGAAATTCCGACCAATCCGAGAGTAGAAGTTCCGGATCTAATAGAATTGCAAGCGGTTTTGTCTGCCAAACGATTTACACCAGAGGGAACGATTGCAGTTGATCCCGTTTTTATATTGGATCAAACTTTTTGTCCTAACTTCCAATTTTTAGGCGAAGGAAAAATACTTTCTACTGTACGAACCATTTCGTTTGCCAGTGGTTCTAAATTTCCAAGTGGCGGAAAATGTACGGCAGGTTACTGTGTTGGAAATGCCAAAGCGAATGATTTAATGCCGAAAATTGCGGTGCATTTGGCACTTTGCGACAATGAGGCAACTGATTTACAATACCAAATCCTCGCCCAGCAATTGCCTTCGATGAATCAACGGATTGCCGATGCTTATGTCAATACGCGCGAATTTGTACGTTTTATTCACGAAGTATTACCAACGGCAAAAATCAATTTTGTTACTGATGCCTTGGCTTTGCAAGGGTTTACACCCTCGGTTTTTTCGTTGGATTTGCCTACAAAAGGAAATTCGGAAGCGGAAAAAGAAGCACATAAACGAGCGTTGAATTTAAAATTGATTCATTTGATGATCACCAAAATTCCAGATGAAAGTAAGTTTTGTGTAAGCTACGGTCAACTCAAAGGCTGTTACTGGACAATTCCAGCTATTTCCACACAAGGAACAACGAAGGAAGGCGACAAAGATTATATCGTTCGGGCTTCGCTTTCAGGAAATATGGATTTGGAGTTGCACAAAAAAGTTTTTTTGGAGTTTGTGGAAAATATGTAAACCCGTTTTAGCTATACGGTTTCAATGACGGATTAGAGTGATTATTACTTTAATCCGTTTTTTTTGAAATAAATTTAGGAAAGAAGTTTACAATTAAATAGAAAAGCGATCCTTTTGAGGCCGCTTTGAATGTTGTAGCTCAAGCTTTTATATTGTTTTTTTGGTGTGTGTGAAACATTTAAATAAAATCCATAGAAAAAGGCGAGTCTCCCCGCCTTAAATGTTTTCACAACGGAATAATCCTTATTGTGAATTGCTTCAAAATTGTACTGCAATGATACAAAAAAAAATTAATGTTCGAATGTGGAAAACCGTAAAGTAGTTAATTTTCTTTTGATTACATTTCTAGCAAAATTTAGATAAAGAGAAAAATCATTTTAAATACCTGTAAAAATGAAGAAAATATTAGGATTGGATTTGGGAACAACATCGATCGGTTGGTCGTTCATTAACGAGGCGGAGAATGAGGATGAAGCTTCATCTATTATAGACACTGGAGTTCGTATCGTTCCTCTTACTACTGATGAGGAAGCCGACTTCAAAAAAGGTAATACAATTTCAATAAATGCAGACAGAACATTAAAACGCGGAGCAAGAAGAGGTTTGCAACGTTTCAAGCAAAGAAGAAGTGCTTTATTGGAAATATTTACTAAAGTGAAATTCATTCCTACCGATTTTATTTATGCAGAAACGGGTTCTGCAACAACTTTTTCATCATATCAATTAAGAGCAAAATCAGCAACCGAAGCTATTTCTAAAGAAGAATTAGTTCAGGTTTTATTGATGCTTAACAAAAAACGTGGATACAAAAGTAGCCGAAAAGCCAAAACCGCTGAAGAAGGTGATGCGATTGACGGAATGAAAATTGCCAAAGAAATTTTTGAAAACAATTTAACTCCTGGACAATGGGTTTATAATTCGTTATTAAAAGGAGGTAAATTCATTCCTGACTTTTATCGATCGGATTTACATAAAGAGTTAGAGAAAATAGTACGTTTTCAAAATCAATTTCATCCAGAGCAAATGAATGATAAATTAGTGGAAAACATTCAAGGTAAATCAAGAACGGTAACTTCTCAATATTTTTCAAAAACATTGAATATTCCACTTGCCGAAAACAAAGGGAATAGAGAAGAAACGAAATTGAAACATTACGAATGGAGAAATAATGCATTATCAAATGAACTCGATTTGAAAATTTTGGCATTTATTATTACTGAAATCAACAATCAAATTATTCAATCCAGCGGTTATCTTGGCGCTATAAGTGATAGAAGCAAAGAATTATATTTCAATCAAGAAACGGTTGGGCAATTTCAATACAAACAACTAGAGAAAAATTCACACACTAAACTAAAAAACCAGGTATTCTATCGTCAAGATTATTTAGATGAATTTGAAAAAATATGGGAAACTCAAGCTAAATATCATCCCGAATTAAATGAAAAACTAAAATCAGAAGTTCGAGATATTACCATTTTTTACCAACGAAAATTAAAGTCTCAAAAACATTTAGTAAGTTTTTGTGAATTTGAAAAAGGACACAAAGCTATTCCAAAATCATCTCCTCTGTTTCAAGAATTTAGGATTTGGCAAAACATCAATAATATTGAATTTAAAAAAGAAAAAGAAGTTTATCCATTAGGTGAAGAACTAAAACAAATTATTAGCCAAGATCTTTTGTTAAAAGAGAATATGACCGATGCACAATTTATCAAGTTCATCATCAATCAATGCAAATTAGAAAAAGGTAATTATTCCATTAATTTCAAAAAAATTGAAGGTAATAGAACTAATACCGAGATTTACAAAGCTTTTGAAAAAATTTTAGTTTTAGAAGGTTACGATGAATTAGACCTTTCTAAATTAGAAGCTTTCGATATAAAAAACATTATCAAATCAGCTTTTTTTGATTTGGGAATTAATACCAATATTTTAGATTTTGACCCAAACATTCAAGGTGATAATTTTGATAAACAACCTTATTATCAATTGTGGCATTTATTATATTCGGCAGAAGATGATGATAAATTAAAAGAAAGCTTAAAAGCAAAATTTGGTTTCAAAGAAAATCATCTTCCTTTTCTTTTGAACATCAGTTTACAAGCTGATTATGGAAGTTTAAGTGCCAAAGCTATCAAAAAAGTATTGCCTCATTTAATGGATGGTCAAATTTATGACAAAGCTTGCTTAATGACTGGCTATAATCATTCTTCATCATTAACCACAGAACAAAATAATGAGAGAGTTTTAAAAAATACTTTAGAATTACTAAAGAAAAATAGTCTTCGAAACCCTGTGGTTGAGAAAATCCTAAATCAGATGATTAATGTGATTAATGCCATTATAAAAGACCCTGCAATGGGAAAACCTGATGAAATTCGTGTGGAATTGGCTCGTGAGTTGAAAAACAATAACGAACAGCGTAGCGAAATGACGAAAGCTATTAACAAAAGTACAGCGGAACACGAACAAATCAGGAAATTATTACACACCGAATTTGGAATTCATCGAGTAACTAGAAATGATATTATTCGTTACAAACTTTGGAAAGAATCGGACGGGATTTCGCTTTATACAGGAAAACCAATAGAACCTTCAAAACTATTCTCTAAGGAATATGACATTGAACACATTATCCCGAAATCACGTTTATTTGATGATAGTTTTTCAAATAAAACGATTTGTGAGCGCCAATTAAATATTGACAAAAGTAATAAAACTGCCTATTCATTCTTAAAAGAAAAATTATCGCCTGAAGATTTTGACCAATTTGAAAAAAGAGTAAAAAGCTTGTTTGGAAAAATTAGCAGGACTAAACAAATTAAACTTTTGATGGCTGATAATGAAATTCCGGAAGGATTTATTGACCGCCAATTAAGAGAAACACAATATATAGCCAAAAAAGCAAAAGAAATATTATTGGAAGTTTCCAGAAATGTAACGGCAACAATTGGCAGCGTAACCGATAAATTGCGTGAAGATTGGGAATTGGTTGATGTAATGAAAGAACTTAATTGGGAGAAATACGATAAATTGGGTTTGACTCATATTGAAGAGGGAAAAAAAGGAGAACGCTTGTACAAAATTAAAGACTGGACTAAAAGAAACGACCATCGCCATCACGCTATGGATGCAATAACGGTAGCTTTTACCAAACCTGCTTATATTCAGTATTTAAACAATTTGAATGCAAAAACACAAGGTGAAAATAAGGCAGGAGCCATTTATGGTATAGAAACGAAAAATTTAGAAAGGGATAAAAACAACAAACTACGTTTTAAAGCTCCAATGAAAAATTTCAGAGAAGAGGCAAAAAAACAATTAGAAAATATTTTGATTTCCTACAAAACCAAAAACAAAGTGGTTACTAAAAATAAAAACGTAACTAAAAAAAGTGGAGGAACGAATCAGAGAATTCAACTGACACCTCGGGGACAGCTACACAAAGAAACCGTTTATGGCAAATTACAACAATATGTTACCAAGGAAGAAAGTGTAAACGCAAAATTTACTGAAGAATATATTCAAAAAGTTGCAAAAAAAGAATACCGTGAAGCACTTTTGAAACGATTGCAACAAAATGGGAACGATCCTAAAAAAGCTTTTACAGGTAAAAATGCTTTAAACAAAATGCCAGTTTACGTTAGTTTAAAGGATAATATTGTAGTTCCCGAAAAGGTAAAAATAGTTTGGTTTGAGGACAATTATACTATACGAAAAGACATTACTCCTGATAATTTTAAGGATTTAAAAAGCATTGCCAAAGTAATAGATTCTGGATTAAAAACTATTCTTGAAAACCGTTTAGCGGAATTTGATAATGACCCGAAAAAAGCATTCGTAAACCTTGACGAAAATCCAATTTGGCAAAACAAGGAAAAAGGAATTGCGATAAAACGTGTAACTATTAGCGGGGTAAGCAATGCACAAGCTTTACACACCAAAAAAGATCATTTTGGCAATGAAATTTTAGACGAAAACGGGAATACAATTCCTGTTGACTTTGTGAGTACAGGAAACAATCATCACGTGGCTATTTACAAAGACGAAAAAGGCAATTTACAAGAAGAAGTGGTTTCGTTTTACGATGCTGTTGTCCGTAGGAATTTAGGATTTTCAGTTATTAATAAAACCCACGAAATGGGTTGGAAATTCCTGTTTTCTATGAAACAAAATGAGTTATTTATATTCCCATCGGAGAGTTGTAATCCACTCGAAATGGATTTATTGAATCCTAATAATTATCATTTGATTAGTCCTAATATCTTTAGGGTTCAAAGTTTATCAGTTGTACAATATGGTAATTCAACAATTAGAGATTTTAAATTTAGACATCATTTAGAAACAACTGTAGAAGACAAAAAAGAGTTAACCAACATCACTTACAAACAAATAAAAAGTTTGACTCCTTTAAATGAAATAATAAAAGTCCGCATTAATCATTTAGGTAAGATTGTTCATGTTGGAGAATATTAATTTAAAAATCAATGGGAATGGGGTTTAACCCATTCTATAATATAAAACAATCCAAATAAGGCTTTAGCCAAACATATTTTGGCTAAAGCCTATTTAAAAATCAATTATTATTTCCCCTCCAGCTAAAGCTGGAGGCAATTCAAAAGCTGGAGGCAATTCAAAAGCTGGAGGCAATTCAAAAGCTGGTGGCAATTCAAAAGCTGGTGGCAATTCAAAAGCTGGTGGCAATTCAAAAGCTGGTGGCAATTCAAAAGCTGAAGGCAATTCAAAAGCTGGAGGCAATTCAAAAGCTGGAGGCAATTCAAAAATGAGTAATTGAAAAATGAGTAATTGACAAATTTGGAATAAATTTATAATCAAGAAAGATTTAAATTCAATTGGAATGAGTTTTAATCCATTCAACTAAAATCAATAGGATTGGGTTTTAACCCAATCGTGAATATCGAATATTTAAGATTGGCTTTAGCCAAAATAATCACAACATAAACAATAAATTATGCCCTTTATCAAAACCTATATTCATTTTGTTTGGAGTACAAAAAACAGAATTCCTTTTCTTAACAACAAAGAATTGAGACAAAAAGTTTGGCATCATATTAAAGAAAACGCCAAAGACAAAGGAATATTTGTTGATTTTGTGAACGGATATTCTGACCATTGTCATTGTCTAATTTCTTTAGGGGCTGATCAAACTATTCAAAAGACAATGCAACTCATTAAAGGAGAATCATCCTTTTGGATTAATAAAAACAAGTTGTGTTTAGACAAATTTGAATGGCAAGACGAATATTTTGCAGTTTCTGTTTCGGAATCTATGATTGATAAAGTTCGGAATTACATTAAGAAACAAGAGGAACATCATAGCAAACAAACTTTCCAAGAAGAATATGATGAATTTATGGCTAAATATAAATTTCAAGAAAATTGAATTTTGGCTAAAACCTTTTTTAATCAATTTTTAGTTGCCTCCAGCTAAAGCAGGAGGCAATTAAATAGAAAAAGTAATTTAAAACAGAAATCAATTGAAAGTATGGGTTGTAATTCAAAAGCAGGATACATTTGAAAATTAAATAAATGCTTTACATTCCTAAAATCAATTGGATTGGGCTTTAGCCCATTCACAATAAAAAAAAAATAAATCATAATTGGCTTTAGCCAAAATATTTTATAGTCATTTTTTAATCCAAAAAAATAATGATAAAAAGAACCTTATTCTTCGGCAATCCTGCTTATTTGAGTACTAAAAACGAGCAAATCGTAATCTCTTATCCCAGCCCCTCCCCAGCCCTCCCCGAAGGAGAGGGAGAAAAAAAACAAGAAACCAAAACCGTGGCCATCGAAGACATAGGCGTAATTGTTCTAGAAAACCAACAAATCACGATAACCAATGGTTTGCTAGAAAAACTAACCAATAATAATGTGGCATTAATTAATTGTGATCAATACCACATGCCTATTGGTTTATTAATGCCGCTTAGTGGTCATACCGAACAAACGGAGCGTTTTAAAAACCAGATTAACGCTTCGGCTCCACTCAAAAAGAATTTGTGGCAACAAACAATTAGTTCCAAAATCATGAACCAAGCAGGACTGCTCAAAGAAAAAGGAATTCCGTGCCGAAAAATGGAAATTTGGGCTAAAGAAGTTACCTCGGGAGATGCACTCAATCACGAATCCAGAGCTGCCGTTTTTTATTGGCAAAACCTCATCACAGTAGAAAATTTTACTAGAGGACAAAAAGGAGTTCCGCCGAATAATTTGTTGAATTATGGCTATGCTATTTTACGAGCGATTACGGCACGAGCGATTGTCAGTTCTGGAATGTTGCCTACTTTGGGAATCTTCCATCGAAACAAATACAATGCTTATTGCCTTGCTGATGATATTATGGAACCCTATCGTCCCTTCGTAGATTTGATAGTCTGTCACATTATGGAAACCGAAGATTCGTATGACGAACTAACTATCGAAATCAAAAAACAATTGTTAAGTATTGCCAGTATTGATGTGCTTATAGACGGTAAAAACAGTCCGTTGATGGTGGCAATGAGTAGAACTACACATTCCTTGCACGAATGTTTTGAAGGTTCGGCAAGGAAAATTTTATATCCTGTTTATGTATGACGAACACTACACCCGTTTAAACCAATATAGAAGTTTGTGGATATTAGTCTTTTTTGATCTGCCCACCGAAACACGCAAAGAGCGTAAAATTGCCAGTACGTTTCGCAAGAAATTATTGGATGATGGGTTTTCTATGTTTCAATTTTCCATTTATATGCGTTTTTGTGCCAGTAGAGAAAATGCCGAAGTCCATAGCAAAAGAATAAAAAATAACTTACCCGAACACGGCAAAATTGGTGTGATGCAAATTACTGACAAACAATTTGGGATGATGGAACTTTTTTATGGAAAAAAACAAGTAGAAACTGACAAACCTTCACAACAATTAGAGTTGTTTTAATGATACAGAAACACAAAAAAGACTAATTCATAGTATTACAACAAGTCAACACCACTTTTTTTTAATTTCAAAATAAACTCATAACAACCAACATATCAATAGATTGAATACCGATACGTTGGGAATTATAAGCTAAAATACAATTTTGAAAGCAATTCACAACTGCAGCGTCAAACGTTTCAAAGTCTTGCGCGTTGGGAATTATAAGCTAAAATACAATTTTGAAAGCAATTCACAACACGCTTCCCTCTACTGAAAGCCCATCTAAAGTTGGGAATTATAAGCTAAAATACAATTTTGAAAGCAATTCACAACTTACAAAATGCAAGGTTTTTTTTATGATTTGTTGGGAATTATAAGCTAAAATACAATTTTGAAAGCAATTCACAACAATCATTAATAATTAATTAAAAATCATAGAGTTGGGAATTATAAGCTAAAATACAATTTTGAAAGCAATTCACAACTCTGTTCCATATTCATTTGTATCATTTCCTGTTGGGAATTATAAGCTAAAATACAATTTTGAAAGCAATTCACAACTTGACGAGGCGAAAAATTTATTTCGTCAATGTTGGGAATTATAAGCTAAAATACAATTTTGAAAGCAATTCACAACAGCATCAAAGCAAAATAGTTGCTCTATCAAGTTGGGAATTATAAGCTAAAATACAATTTTGAAAGCAATTCACAACAACAGCATAATTTATACAAGCAATTGCGTAGTTGGGAATTATAAGCTAAAATACAATTTTGAAAGCAATTCACAACTTTGAAGGTGTGTATCGGTAAGCCTTGCACGTTGGGAATTATAAGCTAAAATACAATTTTGAAAGCAATTCACAACACAATCGTACCAATGTAACTTTTTTTGTTGTTGGGAATTATAAGCTAAAATACAATTTTGAAAGCAATTCACAACGATATTAAATTTGTAAATCACATATTCCGGTTGGGAATTATAAGCTAAAATACAATTTTGAAAGCAATTCACAACCTATTTCAATTCCAAACGGAGCAAACGATAGTTGGGAATTATAAGCTAAAATACAATTTTGAAAGCAATTCACAACCATAAAACAAATATAGTTAAAATATTAATTGTTGGGAATTATAAGCTAAAATACAATTTTGAAAGCAATTCACAACCAGCTATTAAATTTGCTGGAGAAAGTACGAGTTGGGAATTATAAGCTAAAATACAATTTTGAAAGCAATTCACAACTTATTATTGTTGTTAAATCAGAAAACAAATGTTGGGAATTATAAGCTAAAATACAATTTTGAAAGCAATTCACAACGCACGAATGTAGCTATAAACAAAAACTTTGGTTGGGAATTATAAGCTAAAATACAATTTTGAAAGCAATTCACAACTGAATTTGTAATCAAAGATAACGTTGGCTTGTTGGGAATTATAAGCTAAAATACAATTTTGAAAGCAATTCACAACTTATCTACGAAACGTTAACGTAGTATTTGGTTGGGAATTATAAGCTAAAATACAATTTTGAAAGCAATTCACAACAACCGAATCTTAAAAATGATAACCGACGAGTTGGGAATTATAAGCTAAAATACAATTTTGAAAGCAATTCACAACCTTACAACCCGTACAAAGTACGCTGGTCGTGTTGGGAATTATAAGCTAAAATACAATTTTGAAAGCAATTCACAACAACACTTACCACAAATATGCTGCAAATGTTGTTGGGAATTATAAGCTAAAATACAATTTTGAAAGCAATTCACAACAATTCCAGAAAATTAGCAAAGCGGAGGTGGGTTGGGAATTATAAGCTAAAATACAATTTTGAAAGCAATTCACAACAAACCGCTATAAATACCCGCAGAAAAATAAGTTGGGAATTATAAGCTAAAATACAATTTTGAAAGCAATTCACAACCCGTTTGCGCCGAAAATGTAAAAGCTGGTAGTTGGGAATTATAAGCTAAAATACAATTTTGAAAGCAATTCAAAATCACGTGGTCAATAACTTAATTAAATATCATCACAATAAGGCTATATGCCGTAGGTGTAAACCTTTAGTCCTGCTTCGGTGGGACTTTTTTTTGTGCAAAAATGGGGTTCCCTCTCCAAGTATAATTAAAAGAGGGCAATCACAAAACCACCTTTTGTTGAAAAAAAAAATTTACTAAACTGTGGAACAAATCAGATATATTCTTATATTTACAACTCATTTCGATACGAATAGCAGGAACTATTCGAGACTTTCGAATTACTAAATTTGCTCAAAAAGACGGGTTACTAGCTGCTTTTTTGGGCTTTTTTTTGCTCAAAATTCACTGGTTTTTTAGTAACTTAGGTATTCTTACACAAAAAATTAATTGCAATTCCACTGCATATTGGGTTTTTACTTTGTGAAATTTAAATTACCTAATAATAGGCGTAATTTTTTATCTTGTTCCAAAAAGGATGCGCCTTTGACAATGCCGTAGGCCGAAACTTCTTCTGGCGAAACTAGTCCTACGGTACTTTAACTGATTTGGAAGCAACATACTATTTTTAAGGTGCCTCGGGGTCATCAAGGTGTTTGCGTAGCAATACACGATACTTTACACTCATCATCTTTTAGCATTAAAGTGTAAAATAGGGCAAGTATACTCCTTACGAGTTGCTTACTTCGCTTACAAAATTGCAAATAACTTTATGCCGACTTCTGTTCATCGTCGTAGTCGTTTTTAACAAGTGAGAAAAAAAAGTATTACGCACTAAAAATTCATACCTTACTTATAGACCTATTTTTAAATTAAAATAATCCCAGTCAACACAAAAATAAAGAAAAACCATAGTATTAAAAACAAATTATTTCACCAACGGTACCCGCTTTTGCTAAAGGATGCTAAAGTGGCAATCGTGCAAAATTGGCCATAAACCATATTTATTGTGCTTACTTTTGTTTCAAATAATTTAGTCCTTTTTTCCCTAACTTACTTAACTTTGCAATCCAATCTACAACAAATGCTGCGGATTTTCGCGCCAAAATGGATTATTAGGAATTATAAAAGGTGGAAAAATCAAATTGGACGGTTTGTAAGGAATGTCGGGGACGCGGTCAAAAAAGTCGTGGCCTCACCAAAAAGGCGAAACTCCGCTACCAATTCGAGTATGAACAATATAAAAAGTCGGACTGTAAAGGCAATGCACCTGTAGCTTCCATTGGTCACCAACACATTTGTGATACCTGTAATGGATCTGGGTTGGTTGCTTGTGCCCAATCCGTTCCGACCGATGCGGAGAATTATCCTCATATTGCCATTATTGGAGGCGGCATTGGCGGTACAGCTTTGGCGGTCGCTTGCATGCACCGCGGCATTCCTTTTACACTTTATGAACGTGATGCTACTGTTGAAGCTCGTGCCCAAGGCTACGGGCTTACTTTACAACAGGCAAGTAAAGCCATTAATGCATTTGGAATTTTTGCATTAAAAGAAGGAATAGTATCTACAAAACACATTGTTCACACTACTGATGGCAAAATAATAGGCGAATGGGGAATTAGAAAATGGCTGGATGCTGAAACAAAATTCTTACAGAAACGCACTAATGTACATATTGCCAGACAATCCTTACGAAGGCAACTTTTGCAACAACTCGGCGAAAACATGCATGTAAAATGGGGACATCAATTGGTTGATTTTAAAAAATGTGATGACGAAACTGTTGAATTGTCCTTTCAAGTAAACGGTGAGACGCAACAATCCAAAGCTGATCTTGTGGTTGGTGCCGATGGAATTCGAAGCGTTGTTCGCAATTTACTCATTGGTGACAATGTTAGTCCGTTGCGTTATTTGGGTTGTATTGTCATATTGGGCATTTGTCCTTTAAGTGCTTTAAAAAACATCAAAAGTCCGTTACTGGATTCAGCCACAGTATTTCAAACTGCCAATGGCAATGAACGAATTTACATGATGCCTTTTTCAGCTGACGCAATTATGTGGCAACTGAGTTTTCCAATGGAAGAAGAAGAGGCTAAGTTTTTAAGTGCCCAAGGAACTAAAGCGCTGAAAGAGGAAGCTTGCCGAAGAACACAATGGCACGATCCAATTCCACAAATTTTAAAGGCAACTTCGGAAAACCAAATTTCGGGTTACCCTGTTTATGACCGAGAATTACTTACGTCAGAATTATTGTCCAAAGAAAATTGCGTTACGCTAATTGGTGATGCAGCCCACCCAATGAGTCCGTTTAAAGGACAAGGAGCAAATCAAGCATTGTTGGATGCCATTAATTTGGCGCGAGCTATTTATCATAAATGCCGACCTACTTCTGACTGGAGAAAAAGGGGAATTAGAGAAAGTCTTTTGAATGAATTTGAATCCGAAATGTTAGCTCGAAGCGCTCCAAAAGTAATGGATTCTGCCGCAGCAGCCGATTTCTTGCACTCTGAAATTGTTTTGAAAGAAGGCAACGAACCAAGAGGACGATTTTTGAAAAGGAACGAAAACTGAATTTAGAGTAAATAAACAAATACCACGAACTATTTCGTAAGTTAAAACTGTGCTACTCCTACAAACCAAATATTGAAATTAAAATTTTTCACTTAATTATACCGAATCGCTTTTATTGGAGAAATCTTTGTAATGATTATGGATGGAATTAACAAAATCAAGAAACAAATTATTACAGTTAATAAATTCAGTAACATTATATTTTCAAATCCAATGAAAACTGGCGCTTGATTGACATGATAACTTTCGGGGTTGAGTTTAACAATTCCAAAATGTTTTTGAATCAAAAGAATTCCAATACCAATAGTGTTTCCCCAAAAAAGTCCTTTACCAATGAGGTACAAGGCATTGTAGAGAAATATTTTTCGAATACTCCAATTATTTCCGCCCAAGGCTTTGAGAATACCAATCATTTGGGTACGTTCCAAAATCAGCACCAGTAAGGCAACGACCATATTGATGGTTGCCACAAAAATCATCACGATCAATATAATTTGAATATTGATGTCGAACATTTTGAGCCACTCAAATATAAAATAATACTGCTCTACAATAGTTTTTGAATCAAAGGGTTGGGCTTGGTTTTGCTTGTTAAATGTTGCTTTATAAACAGCTGTACCCAGCGCTTCAATGCGGTCAAAATCGTTGACAAAAACTTCAAAAGCACCTACTTCGTCCGGTTGCCATTTGTTCATTCGTTGGACGTGTCGAATGTCGCCAATGATATAATTGGCATCAAATTCCTGAAAACCAGAGTCGAAAATACCTACAATCTTGAAATTTCGCTTGTTGGGGTATTTATTGACTTCGTTTTTAAGGAAAAACGTAATGAACGTATCACCCAATTTAAGATGCAACCTGTTGGCCAAAAATTTCGAAATGATAATTTCGTTATTTAAATTAGCCTGAACGTCGGGTATTTTTCCTTCTAAAATATAACTTTTGATTGTTTTCCAATCATACTCTTTCCCAACTCCCTTTAAAACTACTCCTTCAAAAGTGCTTTCCGTTCGAATGATTCCCGTTTTGGTGGCAATGGCTTGAATGTGGGTTACTTCGGGAACAGCGGTAAACTTGGGGTAAAAATCTTGTTGAACCGACATTGGAGTCAAGGTTTCTTGCGACTGATTGCTGTCGTAATTCGACACAATAATGTGTCCGTTAAAGGCTGATATCTTATTTCGAATTTCGTTTTTAAGCCCAATTCCTGTAGCTACGGAAACCAGCATCATGATCATTCCGATGGCAATTGCCGAGACTGCAATTTTTATAATTGGTCCAGAAATACTACTTTTATGGTTTTTAGCAGTAATGAGTCTTTTTGCAATAAAATATTCTAAATTCAAATGTTATATTTTTCTTCAAAAATACTTTATTCACATCAAAAAGCTCTTATTTTAACCTATAATTATCTGGTTTTGCCCATGAATCCTTTTTTTGTTTGTTCCCCCTCTCGCTTCCCAATTAAAATTTGGTTTTTTTCTTCGGTAAAAATGATTTTCGTGTTTACATTCTTAGTTTCTTGCAAAACTTCAACGGCTTTAAATTATGCAAAACCAGAAGATGTAGCCTTAAAACCAAAAATTATAACCATGAAATTTTTGCCAGGGGCGGATAATTTGAACAATCATTTGGAATTGTTTTTCCATAAAAAAGTTGGAATCGTAACCAATCAAACAGGACTGGTTACGTACGATTCCATTTACAACACCTCGGATGATTCCGGATATAACAAACAAAGACTCGTAATCCGAACGGTTCATGTAGTGGATTACATCACCGAGCAAACGTCAATTAATTTGGTTAAAATTTTTGCCCCCGAACACGGTTTTCGTGG
The DNA here is from genome assembly GCF_044368625.1 of Flavobacterium sp. Taxonomy (GTDB): domain Bacteria; phylum Bacteroidota; class Bacteroidia; order Flavobacteriales; family Flavobacteriaceae; genus Flavobacterium. Next base: position 14,256 of record NZ_JBIPPD010000020.1, read on the forward strand.
TACGGCCGATGCTGGCGAACTTGTGGATGATTCGAAAGATGCCAAAACGGGTTTGCCGATTCTTTCTTTATACGGTAATAATAAAAAACCAACTCCCGAACAACTCTCCGGAATTGATGTTTTGCTTTTTGATTTGCAAGATGTGGGTGCTCGATTTTACACCTACATTTCTCATTTGCATTACGTTATGGAAGCGTGTGCCGAAAACAATGTATCGCTCATCATTCTCGATCGACCCAATCCAAATGGAAGCATTATCGACGGTCCTATTTTAGATCCTGCCTATTCCAGTTTTGTAGGAATGCATCCAATTCCTATATTGCATGGAATGACCATTGGCGAATATGCATTGATGATAAACGGACAAGGATGGCTTACGAATAAAGTGCAATGCCACTTGAGTATTATTCCTTGCGAAAATTACCGTCGGAATTTGCCTTACGACTTGCCTGTAAATCCATCGCCCAATTTACCCAATTCGCAGTCTATAAATTTATACGCCAGTTTGTGTCTTTTTGAAGGTACGAATGTAAGTGTGGGTCGTGGCACTTCGACACAATTTCAAGTGTATGGCTCTCCGTTTCTTCCTAATTCGGGATTCCATTTTATCCCTGAACCCAATTTTGGTGCCAAAAATCCGTTGCACAACAGCAAAATCTGTTATGGCGAAGATCTAACTAAAATTTCAAAAGTGGATAAATTGGAATTAAAATGGTTACTGAAAGCCTATCGTGAAACAAGCAATCCGGAAAACTTTTTCAATTCATTTTTTACAAAATTAGCAGGCAGTCCAACATTGCAAGAACAGATTGAGTCGGGACTTTCCGAAGAAGAAATTCGAGCCACTTGGCAGGATAGTTTAGAAAAGTTTAAGAAGATGCGAGAGGACTATTTGCTCTATCCTTAAAAATATAAGAAAAATTTATACTTTCGATACTAAGGAAATCCATACATATTTAGTACTTTAGTTAAAAATTAAAATAACCAGTAAAATAAAATATATGAAATATTCAGAAGTGATTTTCAGCTTGATGGATGAAATCCGACAGCTTGTAGAATTTATAAACCAGTATATTCACAAAGGAATTGAGTTATTTGAGCAAGCCCGATTGTGGATTGCAAAAGCTATTGAGTACATTGAAGCTCGAATTAACGAATTCACTTACCGCGTTAGAAACAAAAACGTGGACTTTTTAGAATTTTCTGAAGAAGACATGTTTGTTTAAAAAATTAAAGCCCTGAATTTTCAGGGTTTTTTTATACCTAATTTAGTGGAACATGCTCTTTAATTATGATTTTGCATCACGTTTAAAAGAGCAATCTATAAAACATTTAAAGTGGTATTCTCTTTTTCATTTCCTCTACAATGGCATAAGCAGCGGGACAAATGGCTACATTTTTCAACGTCAAATCGCTAATTTGCTGAAATTTTTTTCGATCCGTATGTGGAAATTCCCGGCAGGCTTTGGGTCGCACTTCATAAATACTGCAATAATTTTCCGAGTCCAAAAACGTGCAAGGCACACTTTTTAAAACATAGTCGTTATCCTCATCAATCCGAAGATGCTGTTCAATAAATTGTTGCGGTTTTTGTCTAAAATATTTAGCAACCCTTTCGATATCGGCTGTTGTAAATAGTGGTCCAGTAGTTTTACAACAATTGGCACATTGCAAACAATCTGTTTTTTTAAATTCGGCATCGTGCAAATCCTGCATCACGTAATCCAAATTTTTTGGCGCTTTCTTTTTAAGCTTATCAAAATACTTTTTGTTTTCGATATGCTTATCTTTGGCCAACTTCGGAAGTAGGTTTAAAATTTGTTTCAAGTTTCAATTTTGATGCAAATTTAGTTACTTTAGACTTTAAACCTGAAACAAAAAATGATAAAAGATTTATTTGGACTAGCCATTCTGGATTATCACACGCAAAACAATCCCGAACCTCTAATAACCGCCACTTCTATTTCGGAAGAAGACGAAATGGACGTTGCCTATTTGTTTCGGTCGTATGAATCTATGCCAAATCTGGAACAAAAAGCGTTACAAATGGCTTTCGGAAACGTCTTAGACGTAGGTTGTGGAGCGGGAAGTCATGCTTTGAGTTTGCAAAATGACCGTAATTTAGCAGTTACCGCGATTGATATTTCTGAAAATGCTGTTCGGGCTTGTGCATTAAGAGGACTTCAAAATGTGTTTGTAAAAAATATTCTCGAATGGGAGTCCCCGGAAAAATTCGAAACGATATTACTATTAATGAACGGTACTGGAATTTTTGAAACTTTACAAAAAACACCCGTTTATTTGCAAAAATTAAAAGCCCTTTTGGCACCAAACGGTCAAATACTTATCGACAGTTCGGATTTGATTTACATGTTTGACGACTCCGAAGACGCAGACGGTGGAAAATGGATACCGAGTGACGGCTATTACGGCGAATTGATCTTTACGGTACAATACAAAGGTGAAACCGAACTTCCTTTTCCGTGGCTGTATCTCGATTACAATACGTTGCAAAATGCCGCATTTGCTAATGGTTTTAATTGCGAACTCATCATCGAAGGCGAACATTTTGATTATTTAGCCCGATTGACGCACCTGTAGCTAAACCTCGATGATAGTGGTTGTTTGAATGATGTCTGCTAAAGCGCCATACAAAACATCCAAATCGGCTTGCGAATTGTAGGCATTTATCGAGTACCTCAAATATACCTCGTTGTTGAGCAACATCACGGGAATTTGAATTTTGTACTTATCAAAAAGTAAATCTTTTAATTCTTCTGGCTTTGAAGTTCGGACAGGAATGCTTGCCATTTGACCAAAAAATTCGGCTGAAAGTGGAGCAATCGGATTGGAATTCAGTAAGGCACAAAACCGAGGGTAATTTTGCAACACCATTTTTTTTGCTGCATCCGATTTTTGTACCCAATTGTGTTGGTGCAAAAACCCGATTACCGCTGGCGTACATAAATAAGCCGCATTGTCATTGGTCCCTTGATACTCATGCAGATCTAAAAAAGGACTTTCGCTTGGTGCCAAACTATCGTAACCCCAACTTACGACCAATGGATCCAATTGATTTTGTAGTTCCTTTCGGACGTATAAAAAAGAGGACCCTTTTGGTGCCAACATCCATTTGTGCAAGGTTCCTGTATAATAATCGGGTTGCAATGCTTTGATATCTAGTTCGATATGACCAGGTACGTGAGCTCCGTCGATGATGGTTGTAATTCCAAGTTCTCTTGCTTTTTCGCAAATTTCTTTTACGGGAAAAATCAACGCTGTGGTACTCGAAATTTGATTTAGAAAGATAATTTTTGTTTTAGCCGAAACGCCTTGCCAGAATTCCTCAATAATTTGTTCTTTAGAAATGATGGGCAATGTTATGGGTTGACGCACGTATTTGGCACCCGATTTTTTACAATAAAAATTCCACGTTCGGTCCATCGCACCGTATTCATGATTGGTTGCAAGAATTTCGTCGCCTTCTTGCAGATTCAAACTTCGCATAATGGTATTGACTCCTACTGTTGGATTAGGCGTAAAAATGAAATCATTGACGTTACAATTAATAAAAGTAGCCAATGCCTCTTTGGCTTTCGCCAAATGCATTGCGAATTTTTTTTGGATAAAATAAACGGGATCTTGCTCCATTTCTCTTTGAAAATCCTGAAAATTTTCAAAAACAGGCTTTGGGCAAGCACCGAACGAACCATGATTGAGGAAGGTTAAATCGGTTTTTAATTGAAATGCGTCTTTCATTCGAAAATTGAATTTATAAAAAAACCCAAACTAACTCGTTTGGGTTGATATTATGCTTTTTATTATTCCATGTATTTTACCATAATACTTTGCAACTCCATTCCCCATTCTTGTCCAGCCGCGCCTGATTTTTCAGTAATTTTTCCCATAGAACTGGCTATTTTCTTACCAATAGGGGATTCATAAAATTTCATCATTTCTTTTATGTCTTCGTGCGTATAGACTTCCATATAGATTTTCGCAATTTTTTCATACAAAGAAGGTAAAGTGGCGTCGAATTCCTTAGAAAAATCGGCTCTTTTAGCCAATGGAATATTTTCCATTACTTGTTCTTTGGCCATTTGCATTGGTGCTGCAGCGCCTGATTGCTGGATTACTTTGAGTACATCTGCTTTAAAAGCATCCTGTGCCATTGCAAAATGAGCAATAAAAAAGAACGCACTTGTAATAATTAATTTTTTCATAGTTTTTTACTTTAAAGTGTGAACCAAATTTAAGGCTTTTTAAGGAATATTCAAATATTTATGCGTTTGCAACGACACCCTCCATTTGGGATTATTCATTACATAATCAACGATTAATGGGGTCATCTCTTCTTTCTTGCTCCATTCCGGTTGCAAAAATAGTATGGCATTGGCATTTACTTTTGCGGCTTGTTCTTCGGCAAAAATAAAATCGTGCTTGTTAAAAATAATAACTTTCAGCTCATTGGCTTTGTCGTAAACAGTTTGTGTGGGTAATTTATTTTTTTTTGGCGAAAGACAAATCCAATCCCAAATTCCCGAAAGTGGGTAGGCTCCAGAAGTTTCGATATGTACTTTTCGATTATGGGCTTTTAATTTTTGCGTAAGTTGGGTCATGTCCCACGTCAATGGTTCGCCACCGGTTACTACCACGGTTTCAGAATATTTTGAGGCATTTTCCACAATTACATCCACATCGGTTGGCGGATGGAGTTCTGCATTCCAACTTTCTTTCACATCGCACCAATGGCATCCCACATCGCAGCCACCAATGCGTATAAAATATGCAGCCGTTCCGGTATGGTACCCCTCACCTTGAATGGTATAGAATTCTTCCATCAATGGCAACATAGCTCCTTTTTCGACGGCAATTTGTAGTTCTTTTGTTAACATTTTACTTTTTAAATAGTCTACAAAGATAGGCAATAGGAGTATCAATGGCAATGTCAAAATTAAATGAAGTTCGAACTGATTCAAATTGCGCCAAATTGCACAGATTTAAAGATTTCGTTTTTTATTCTTTTGATAAAAAAGTTTACTACTGTTATAAATGTATAAATGGTATCAGGTTGGCTTATCTATATCACAAAAAACCACAAATATTAACGCACTAGTACACGATATAACGCCCACAAAAACGACAAAAAAAAACCGATACCATTAATGATATCGGTTTTAAAAAACAATTTATTGAAATTATTTTAATGTTTTTAATCGTGCCAATGCGACTTCATTTGTCGGGTCGATTGCCAAAGCTTTTTGGTAAAATTCACGTGCCTTAGCTTTATCGCTATTGGCATAAAATGTTGCCATATTGGTGTAAGCTTCAACAAATTTAGTTTGATTAGCAGGTTTGTTAACTTCAGCTTCACCTTTTTCGGTTACCACTCTAATAAACTCCTCATAGTTTTTAACCATTAGCGCTTGTGCCTCAGCGTTATTTTCTAGCAAACTGTTGATTCTTGCTTTATACATGTAAGCATCTTGAGTAGTTGGCGAAACAGCGATTACATTATCAAATGCTTTCGAAGCCTTTTCTACTATTAAGGGACTAATTACTTGGCCTTCTGGTAAATTTACATTCCCAAAATACAATGCATATCCTAGATAGAAATTATCATACAAGAAATTTTGCGAATTTGGATTTGATGTAGCTACTTCATAAATCGCTGCCGCTTCATTGTATAATTTAATATCGAAAAACTTTTTACCAATGTCATTTAATTCATTTGCCATTGCAGGATCCATCTGAACGCCTTTCAACATATCTGCCACACCAGAGCTAAATAAAGTTTGATCAACCGTGTTAACCACACTTGCGTCTGCTGCTGTAGTAGAAGTCAATGCTTTATTGGTTTTTGCCATTCCTAAATACAAATAATCACGTCCAATTGGCTTTGTATTTGGTGTTGCTAAAAACTCATTTATAGCTTTGATGGTCTCTTGATTATTTCCGTTTTCGTAGGCAGAATAACCCAAATAACGCAAGATACGTGGATTTACTTTGTCCAACTTTTTCATTTCATTAGCTTCTTTTTCAAGTGCTACATAATCTTTACTTAAGATTAAGAAATCGGCGTGACGCATTCTTGAATCCAATGAGTAATCCGTCATTGTCAAATATTTATCGTAATATTCCAACGCTTTTTTATTGTGTGCTGCGTAATTCGCTTTGTCATTTAACGACCATACATAATAGGTTTCTGCTAATTCTCTATAAGCAGGACCATAATTGGGGTTAATGGCTAAGATGTTTTCAAAAGCGCTTTTGGCTTCTTGAAATGCTTTTGAACCTTTGGTGATTACTCCCAATTGCAACTTAGCACGTAAAACCGAATTATCGGCATCGTAGGCGTTTCGGTAGGCTGAATAGGCCTCGTTTATATTTCCTTGTCCGTAGTATGCATCTCCCATAGACAATAAAACCTGTGCGTCATTTGGCTGGATGGCTTTCGCTTTATTTAAAAATGTCAATGCTGAGGCATAATTTGGTGTTTCGGCATTTAAAAAAGCGCGACCGATATACAAGAATTCTTCAAAATCCTTACGTTTCATGTCCAATTGAGCTTTATTAAAACTTTCGTTAGACTTTGCTGCATCATTACTGTTCAATGCCATCTGACCTAAACCAATGTGATTGAAATTAGCATTACTTTTAGCTGCAAGTCCTTTTTGAAAATAAATTTTAGCAGAATCTTCTACTTTTTGAGTGAGATACAAATTTCCTAAAACAAAGAAATTTTTACCTTGATCAGGAGCCGAAGTAGTCAACCCTTTCAAAATTGTTTTGGCATTATCATATTTTTCGGCGTCAATCGCTTTTTGAGCCGTTTGAAGATCTTGGGCAACTCCTGTGGCTCCAATGACTAAAAATGCAGCGCTGAATATTTTTAACTTGTTCATAATTTTACTTTTTTATTTAATAATTTTTTTTCGAATGTTGATGTTTCGCTCGGGTATTGTTATGGGAAGCAAATTTGCCTTTAAAACAATTCGCTGACCGATATCACCGACAACGAAAGAAGCAAAACCCGTACCTAAACCGGCAAAGCCTTGATAATTTAACACATAAATACTACGTTTTAATGGATACAATCCTTGACCTAGATTGGCTTGAGTAGGTTTATAATACCTATCATTATTAGTTCCATTTTTAACATTTTTGATTGCTAAAACAGTAATCTGATCTATAAGTCCTTGCCACTCTGCATAAGGTTCTGCCACTGCATCCATACCTATAACTCCAATAGCGTCAGGATTTTTTTGCACAAAATCTAAAACTTCCTTTGTTGAATTTAAAAAATACGTATTTTTTTTGAGACCGTTAGGCACGTTTGCCCAACGATTCATATAAGTAACTACGCTGGAATTTGGGTTTTCAAAAACTAAGTTTTTGAGTGTACTCGGTTTGCCGTGCAGCAAATTATACACTTGATCCAAATCCAGTAAGGTATCGTTGGTGTTCTTATTACGAATAAAAACAACCGCATCGGATGCAAAATGTGAAACTCGTGCCTTTACTTTTTTGTTCTTAAAATAATTTTCTTCGTTTGGAGTCAGTTTTCTGGTCAAAACGGCCATATTTGTTTTACCACTCAACAAATCATTTACAATTTCAGACTCTGATTTAGCAGTCAAATTAATTTTAGCATCGTATTGATTTTCAAAAACTTGCACTTGACCTTCAACTAAAGACTGAACCGTTTCATCTACATACAAATCAATCTCACCCGTTACAATAGTTTCCTTTTGTTCGGCACCGACTTTTTCTTTACAGGCTAGAAACACGCTGATAACCACAATTATCATTGCAATAACTTTAAGATAAGTAGGTATTTGTTGTTTATTCATGATTTGTTGTTTTGAATTAATCGTATAAACCTGAAAAATGCGTACACAATGAGTAATACCCCAAAAGCAATGCGATACATTGGCTGGAGATCAATTGGGAATTTCTTCCAAAATATTACGGCTAGACCAAGCACAAAATAAATTAGAAAGAAGAATATTCCTAAAACGAGCAGAAATCGCACTTTAGGCGATTTCTGAACTCTTTTTTTTGTATAATTTTCGTCTAACATTATATATTATCCTCCTACGATACTAATTGGTAATGAGAACAATGCACGAACAGGACGACCATTTTGAATACCTGGTTTCCATTTAGGCATTTTTTTAAGCACACGAATTGCCTCGGCACCTGTTCCATAACCTAAATCACGCATTACTTTAATGTCGGTAAGACTTCCGTCTTTTTCAACAACGAATTGAACAATAACTTTTCCATTAATGTCTTCATCCGGAGTTCTATAATTTTTGCTGATAAACTCAGAAAATTTTTGCATTCCACCTGGGTATTCAGGTCGAACTTCTACAGCAACATAAACGGTGTTGTCCTCAACAATTTTTACGTCTTTATCGCCTTCTCCAGATGGTGCATCAATAACGATTTTTCCGTCGTCACGACCTTTTACATCTTTAGAACCCACATTTTTGTCCTTCAGTTCCTCAATAGTCTTGATTTCCTCAACTACTTTTTCCTTTTCAACAACTTTTGGTTTGACAAATTTAACCTCATCAATTTTTGGCGCTGGAGGCGGTGGAGGTGGCGGTGGTAAAAGTGGTTTTACTTCTTCTGGAGGTGGGGGTAAATTGGCCATATCAACCATAACCACTTTCTCTTCCTCTACCACTTCGTCCGAACTCCAATCAAGCATTGGCAAAGCCAATAAAGACGCAAATACAGAAGCTCCGATTAAAAGTGCCAGTAAAGTCATTTTAGGATTTTCTTTTCTCAAAACGTAAGCTCCATAAGCTTTGTTTCGACCTTCGAAAACCATATCAATCCATTTTCCTTTGAATATGTCTAGTTTCATACTAAATTATTTTTAAATTTTAAAAGAATAAAACTACTCTTCAAACAATTGCAATTCTTGAGGTATAATATCTACAATAGCATACACCTGAACTTTTCCGATTGCTATTTCGTCCAAAACATCGATTAAATTCAAATAAGTAGATTCTTCGCTTGCTTTTATCAAAACAATTAAAGGTTCTCCATTGGGCTTTGCAGTAGTCCGCGTTGCCATTGGCACCGATTTAATTTTCTCCAAAATTTCTTTACGAAGACTCTCTTTTGTATACGTCAAGGCTTTTGGTCCTTCTTTTGGACTATTGATTTGCCCCATATACATCTGCAACTTATTATCAGGTCCTAAAACAAGGTTCATTGTTCTATTTTCATCAATAAGAATTTCATTTTCAATTTTTTCGTCTTTATCAGGCATAGCCAAATCCATCGACTGCGGTTTTGACAATGAAGTTGTTAACATGAAGAACGTAATTAGTAAGAAGGCCAAATCCACCATTGCCGTCAAATCGACGCTTGAATTTTGCTTTTTACTCCTAACTTTGCCTCCTTTGTCTGCTTTTCCTCCGCCAGTATCTAATTGAGCCATTTTTACTTTTTTTTATTATTCTCCTCTTAGTGCTGTAACCAAATTAAATTTGTTTACTTGCTGTTTTTGAAGAATGTCAATTACTTTTTTGATTTCAGGAAATTGCTCTTTTGCATCGCCTTTGATTGCAAAATTCAACTGTTGTTCATTCACTTCCGCATTTGCGTTTCGTGCTGCTTTAACCCATTCGGTTAACTGATCGTTTAAAGAATCGTGTGGGATTCCTTTTTGAAGTCCGTCGGCATTTCTGTCGGTGTTAGACAATGCGATCAATCCTTTTAATTGATTTACGGGCACTCCAAATTCCTCCATTAAGCCAAATCTTTTACTTTCTTCAGGTGTAAACTGAATGTTGTATTGCTTTCCAATCAATTCTAAAGTTTTCTCTCTAACATTTGGCGCTTTTACACCAAAAAATACTTTTCCACTATCTGCAATGGTTACAATTGCTAGATCAGTATCAGGTAATTTTACCTGCACTGTGGAAGCTGGCGTATCAACTGGAACAATTTCCGGTTGTTTTGCCGTAGCGGTTAGAATAAAAAACGTTAACAAAAGAAAGGCAACATCACACATCGCCGTCATATCGACAGCAGTAGCTTTTTTGGACATTTTAACTTTCGCCATATTTCTTATTTAATATTGCATCAAAAAAAGACACAATAATTATTACTATTCGTTTTATTATTAACCTCTTAAACTTCCTCTGAAACGTCTGTAAGTACCTACAATTGTTGCACCTGCTTCATCAATTGAATACGTCAAAGTATCAATTTTAGAAGTAAAGAAATTGTAAGCGATAATTGCTAAAGCAGAAGTTGCAATACCTGTTGCCGTGTTGATCAAGGCTTCAGAAATACCGTTTGCTAATGCTGCTTGATCTGGAGCTCCAGAAGTTGCTAATGCACCAAAAGCCGTAATCATACCCGCAACCGTTCCTAAAAGACCTGCTAACGTTCCTAGAGAAACTAGTGTAGAAATAACTGTCATGTTTTTCTCCAACATTGGCATTTCTAATGAAGTAGCTTCTTCAATTTCTTTCTGAATCGTTTCTGCAGCAGCTTCACTGTCGAAACCTTCTTTCTTTACATCATTGTATTTAATAAGAGCCGCTTTAATTGCATTTGCTACAGAACCTTTTTGTTTGTCGCAATCTGCAATTGCACCTTCGATATTTCCTGTTACAATGTTAGCCTGAACACTTTTCATGAATTTATCTAAATTTCCTGTACCTGCTGCTTTAGATATTACGAAGAAACGCTCAATTGAGAATACTACTACCATTAATAAAAGCCCCATCAAAACTGGTACAATTTTACCTCCTTTGTAAACCATTGCAAGATAATTTCCTGGTAGTGGATGACCCGTGTTATCACCGCCTTCAAAATTAGATCCATCACCCATAATGAATTTCCAGATTAAAATTCCAATTCCAATACATACTACAATTGCAATTCCTGAGAATAAATTTCCTCCTGTTGATCCAGTTTCTTTCTTCGCTACAGTAGCGTTTGCCGCGTTTGCCATTTTTTTAAATTTTAGTTTTTAAAAGTTTAAACCATTACCTTTTACAATAACGGTATCTTATTGAATTAATTTAACAGAACGACAAATTTAAATTTTTACATCATATAAAAAAATAAAAAGTTCCATTTTATTCATTATTAACAATAATTTCTGATATGCTGGTATTTGTATTAAATGTTTAACCAATACAAAACTC
>NZ_JBIPPD010000158.1:0-7923 GCF_044368625.1 Flavobacterium sp.
TAATTACTTGGTAATCATTGGTGCCATCTGTAAAAGTTACGGTCGCTCCTGGAGTGCCTGTGAATACTAAAGTAAATGTCGCATTGGTACAAATGGTAGTAGACGTCGAAACAAAACTTGCGGTTGGTAAAGGGTGTACAATTAATGGAGTTGTAAATGCTTGTGATGGAGTACCGTTTTGAGTAATGACCAACGAGTATGTGTAAGTTCCAGCTGTCCCAGGAACTGGTACATCAATTGGGTTTTGTAGGTTAGAAATTACAACTCCATCATTGTCTGTCCATTGATAAGTGGTGGTAGTGCCTACTACTTCAGTGTAGGCTGCAAACAAATTAAAAGTAGCTGTGCCTAAACAAAATGGACCCGAATTACTAACATTCGCTATAATGCACGACTCGACCACAATAGTAGTAGATGTGGTGAATTCAGCACAACCATCAGGAGCTGGACCTGCCTCAATAGTGTATTTGATTTCATAAGTTCCAGGTGTAGCACCCGTTAAGTCTATAACTCCTGTATCGGGATTGATGGTTAAAACACCTCCAGGAACTGCTGGAATAACCGTAAAAGTTCCATTTGGAGTTAAATTAGTTAATATTGGTGCCAATGCACTATTGGAATTGAAACAATAGGTTAAAGGTGTATCGTCCGTATCTGGCGGATACGAAAAAGTCCCAGATGGATTACACATTGTAACTTGAAAAGGTCGTACATTAAAACACGCGTCGCCAAATGTATTTTCGATATACACATACACCGTTACTGGATCGCATGTTGGGGTCATAAAACTGGCTACTTGAGCGGGGGTCAAAGCTTGTGACGTCGCACCGGCAAGTGCGGCAGCTTCATCCAGAAAATAAAAAACTTCATACTCAAATGGGTCGACGGGAGCTAATATATAATCGGTTTGATTGATATTTATGGGACTCGTGGTACAAACGTTTTTATCTAAAGGATCATTAACAGGTAATGGAGGTGCGATGATCACTTCAAATTCGTCTTCAACAACTACATTATCTGTCTGACCACAACGAAAATACGTAGCAATCGCGGTATAGGTTGTATCTTCTGTGGGGCAGACCTCAATAGAGTCTCCAGTGCCAATCAAATTATCTGCTGCATCGTACCAATTTACGACAACCAAAGGTGGAATGGGATCAGCACCTGCAGGAATAAAACGCCACGCCTCCGAAGGACTTGCTGGAGTTCCTTGAACAGACCAAGATCCTGTATTTCTATTAGGAGGGGTTACTGCATTAGCTCCCGTTGTATTTATTACACCTATAAGTCCACGACCGCCGTTCCAAGTACTACAAAGTAATCTTTTATATACATAAACATCTATAATATTGGTCGTTTCATAAATAACAATTTGTGTTGTGCTCAATCCAGTATCTGTTTCATAACTAGAACCTAAATTACCACCACAAATAAACTGTGGCAAACGATTAAAGTTGGCTACAAAATATCTGTTTGGTGCCACACCACCCGCATAAAAATTCACATTTTGAATGGTTGCATTCTGAATTGGACCTCCTAAATCAGTATCTTGATATACACCGAAAATGGCATTATTTATCGGAAAGCCAGCGTTTGGAATGGTGGTATTATAAGACCATGGACATCCTTGGCCCGCTAATGCGCTATTAAAGCTAATAACTCCATTAGTACCTACAACAACTTTATCATAAGTCTGTCCGTAAAAGCAAAATTTAAAGGGTAAATTAAACACACTCGACCACGAATCATCACCATTTGCGTCAATTACTTGACCACCAGTGTAAGCGAATAAATTTTGATAATTTATAGGCTGCACTGTGTAACTATTAGTAGGTTTTATTAGGAAATAATCAGCCGTTAATGTAGTACAGTCTCCAGGATTACAAACTGAAATAGGTGTTAAAATTTCAACCTCAGCAATTGGCGCTTCCTGTCCATGAGACCATAGACTTATTAACAAGGCGAAGAATACTAAAAAGTAATTATTTTTCATATCAAACATAAATTTAGGCGTCGAAATTTACAAAAAAATAACAAATAATTAGTATCGTATTTTAATAATTTAAAATTTAACACCTAAGGAAATTCCTATGATATTATTATTTATCTTTGCGACACTATTTTTTTGAAGATTTTAAACAAAAACAATTAATGATAAATAATAAGGATTTGCAAGACGAGATTGGAAACAATCATATTGCAACAAGTGCTGAAAATCCCGTTAGAAAAGATGCTTTTGAATTAACGGACGACCAAAAAATTGCTTTGATAAAAGACGACGTGGAACGCATTTTACAAACAATAGGAATGGATTTAACGGATGATAGTATTCAAGGAACGCCTAATCGCGTAGCGAAAATGTTTGTTCAAGAACTTTTTAGCGGTTTAGACCCTTCCAAAAAACCAAAATCATCTACTTTTGAAAATAATTACAAATACGGCGAAATGTTGGTAGAAAAAAACATTACTGTTTATTCTACTTGTGAACACCACATGCTTCCTATTATAGGTAGAGCACACATTGCCTACATTTCAAGTGGAAGAGTTATTGGACTTTCCAAAATGAACCGAATTGTGGATTATTATGCCAAACGTCCACAAGTACAAGAACGATTGACGATGCAGATTGTACAAGAATTACAAATTGCTTTGAATACCCAAGATGTAGCATGCGTAATTGATGCCAAACACCTTTGTGTAAACTCAAGAGGCATTCGCGATATTGAAAGCAGTACGGTGACATCTGAATTTGGCGGAAAATTCAAAGAGCAACACGTTCGAAGAGAATTTTTAGATTACATTCAAATGGACACTAAATTTTAAGTTGAAGACGGAACCCCTAGCCCCGATAGAAACGGCATCCTTTTTCTCGCTCCCGATCCCGAAGTTTCGGGACGGGATTTTGCGAGGAAAAGATAAAGTGGATAGCGGGATAAAGCTCCTAAAAAAATATCAAGATGTCCTTATATAAAAATCAGTCGCTTAAAATTTATAATTCTCTTTCGGGTGAAAAAGAGGTTTTTACTCCTATTCACGAAGGAACTATTGGGATGTACGTTTGTGGACCAACTGTTTACAGCAATGTGCATTTGGGAAATGTGCGGACTTTTATGTCTTTTGATGTAATTTACCGCTACCTTTTGCATTTGGATTTTAAAGTACGCTACGTGAGAAACATTACGGATGCGGGACATTTGACTGATGATGGAAATGTGGAAAACGACCGTTTTGTGAAACAATCTCGGTTAGAAAAACTGGAACCGATGGAAATTGTCCAGAAATATTCGGTTGATTTTCGAAAAGTTTTGGACCATTTTAATTTTCTTCCTCCTACTATTGAACCTACAGCAACCGGACATATCATTGAACAAATTGAGCTTACTGAAAAATTGATTTCACTAGGTTTTGCTTACGAAAGCAGTGGATCTGTATACTTTGATGTTGCAGCTTATAATGCCAAGGGTTTGAATTATGGCGAACTGAGCAATCGGAATATTGACGAATTAATTGCCAATACCAGAGATTTGGACGGGCAAAGTGAGAAAAAAAATCCACAGGATTTTGCGCTTTGGAAAAATGCATCACCTGCCCATATCATGCGTTGGAATTCGCCTTGGGGAGACGGTTTCCCGGGTTGGCATTTGGAATGTACCGCAATGAGCACCAAATATTTGGGCGAAACTTTTGACATTCACGGTGGTGGTATGGACTTGAAATTTCCGCATCACGAGTGTGAAATTGCTCAAGGAAAAGCCTGCAACGGTGTAACGCCGGTAAACTACTGGATGCACACCAATATGCTTACAATGAACGGTTTGCGCATGAGTAAATCGACTGGAAATTACATCTTGCCGATGGAATTGGTTTCGGGCGACAATACATTTTTCGAAAAACCTTTTCATCCCAATATCGTACGTTTTTGTTTTTTACAAGCCCATTACCGAAGTGTTTTGGACATTTCGAACGATGCGATGATGGCCAGCGAAAAAGGCTTTAATCGATTGATGGAAGCGGTGAAAAATTTGAAAGAAATTACTCCTCAAAACGAGTCGACTCTAGATATTTCAAGGTGGAAAAAGGACTGTTATGAAGCGATGAATGACGACTTTAACACTCCAATTCTAATTGCACATTTATTTGAAGGCGTTAGATGTATCAATATTTTAAAAGAAGGAACGGCTGCGTTAAACTCAGAAGATTTAAAGATTTTTTCGCAGACTTTTGAAACTTTTATATTTGATGTTTTGGGTTTGCAAAATGTGAAAGATACCGCTGCAAATACCGATAAAGTAGAAGGTTTGGTCAACATACTGATAGAAATGCGAAAAATGGCACGCGCCAATAAAGATTTTGCACTTTCGGATCAGATTCGCAACCAATTAATCGAATTGGGAATTCAGTTGAAAGACGGTAAGGAAGGAACTAGTTTTAGTATTCAGTAATCAGTCACAGTTTTCAGTCGCAATGTTCAGTCACAGTTTTCAATCGCTGTTGGAAGTTTGCAGTAGCAGTAAGAAAAATATGTTCAAGAAAATTGTCATTTTCCCTTTTATAATAGTCATCCGATTTTATCAAGCGGGAATTTCTCCGTTTTTGCCTTCGGCTTGCCGGTTTACGCCAACTTGTTCGCAATACACACTTGAAGCTTTGCAAATTCATGGCCTTTTTAAAGGCGGATTTCTTGGTGCAAAGCGAATTTTGAGTTGCCATCCCTGGGGAAAACGCGGTTACGATCCTGTACCTCCCAAATCGTGCAACCACAAACATTAATACAATTTTAAAGCGGTTTTAAATTCAAAATCCTATTTTTGTACAACTAAAACAAAATACAATGCATTTATTGGGAATAGTTTGGAATCCATCGGAAGGATTGGATTTGGGATTTTTTATGGTTCGTTACTACAGTTTGATGTTTGTCGTGGCTTTTGGACTGGGTTGGTACATTATGAAACACATTTTTGAAAACGAAAATGAACCCATCGAAAAATTAGATTCTTTATTTATTTGGACGGTTTTGGCTACTTTGTTAGGTGCTCGATTGGGACACGTAATTTTCTACCAACCAGAGTTGTTCACCCAGGATCCCATTTCGGTTTTTCTACCGTTCAAAACGCAACCTACCTTTCAATTCACAGGATTTAGCGGATTAGCCAGTCACGGTGCAGCAATTGCCATCATCATTTTTATGTTTTATTTCAGCAAAAAAGTAATGAAGCGACCTTTGCTTTGGGTTTTGGACCGTATCGTAATTCCGGTGGCAAGTGGAGCGATTTTTGTGCGTTTGGGTAACTTTTTCAACTCTGAAATTTATGGTCATACTACTTCTGGGGATCACTTTTACGCAGTGAAATTTGTTCGAGAAGAAGAATTTTGGTTAGGCAGAGATGTTGAGCAAATCACCCAAATACCAAATCAAAATGCGGCATATCACGCATTGGAAGATAATGCACAATTTAGTGATGTTTTGGCGGCTATCCCATTCCGGCATCCTTCTCAATTGTATGAAGCATTTGGATACATTTTTGTTTTTTTGGTTCTTTTTTACGGCTACTGGAAAACGGACATGAAAGAAAAACAAGGATTGTTATTCGGAATGTTTTTGGTTTTACTCTTTACCGTTCGGTTTATTGTAGAATTTGTCAAAGAGAGCCAGGGAGGTTTTGAATCGGCTTTGGGCTTGCTTTCTACAGGTCAATGGTTGAGTATTCCGTTTATAATTGTAGGGTTGTATTTTATTTTGAAAGCGAAGAAGGTGACGTATTTGTAGCAAATGATAGTTCTGAAGATTCTTCTTAACTACACGATAAATAAAACTAATCTGACGTTAATAGTAAAATAGAAAGATTTAAAAAAACAGTTTGGAAGAAATTTCAATTGCTAAAATGCTCCAGCATAAAATTCAAAGTGTGATTGATTTTTTGAAGTCAAAAGTTCATTAAAATTGTACACCATCTTTTTAATTTCAAACTTCTTTTTTAGATACTATCAAATAGTATTTTATTTCACATTACTAAAAACACTTTCTAACTCAATTTTCATATCTGGAAAAAGCGGACTCAAGATTATTTCTTCCTCAGAATAAGGTTTTAAACCTATATCCTTTTCGTTTTGCAATGAATAAACCAAAACCAACCGCTCACTGGGCTCTACAATACAATATTCTTTTATACCGCTTTTTTTCCCACAATTTGAATTTTGTATCCACATCGTGTTTGCTGTTATTTGGCGATAAAATTTCTACAATTAAATCTGCAGCACCATTGCAACCCCTGTCGTCTAATTTGTATTCATCGCAAATAAAGCACAAATCTGGCTGTGCAACGGTTGTGCTTTTTACAGCAGATGGAATTGGTAAACGAACGTAAAAAGGAGCGACATAAACAGAACAGCTATGATTGCGAAAATAACCAAATATAATAAAAATTTAGATTTTGAGAAATGGATTGGTGATTTCTACTAGGAGCTGGACTCATTTTTTTTACAAATCCTTTTATCAATTCAACACGTTCAGAAAACTGCCACAGCAAATAATCGGAATAAGCGTATTGTTTAGTTAAGTCTAAATCAGCAAAATTTTTAACAATCGCACTCATAAAAATTAAGTTTAGTTCAAAGGTATGGAAATTTATAAAAACTGTAAACTACAGAAGTTTTAAAAAGTTCTTAAGTTTATTTCCCCAACAATGACTTCAGCAACGCAATTTGCTCGTCTTTAGCGGCGATAAGTTTTTCGTAAATTTCTTTGTTTTCTTGAATTAAAGCTTCTACGATATAACCACCAGTTCCAGTAGGATCGGTTTTATTATATTGTTTAGATGAAATATCAGCAAAAAACGCTTTTGGATTCATTTCAAATATATGTAAAATTTCTTCTAAATACTTTGCCCATGAATAGGTTTCTCCGATTTCTAATCTTTGGTAGGCTGACGTTGTTATATTTAACTTATCGGCCATATCAGCATAATTTAATCCTTTTTGAAGTCTTAGGCGTTTAATTTTATCTACAATGGCGTTATTCATTTTTGTTATTTTTTTTACAAAAGTATACATTTTTGTATAAAAAACGAATATCGCTATATAAGTATTTGATATTTAATTAAATAGAAATGCACAAAATACCCATTTTTAGGGTTGGTAAATAACATTGTAAAACGCAATTTTACAACATCAAAATATCTCGAGAAAAACGTTTTGATAAATAAAATTATTTACTAACTTGCTTGTATCGACAAACTACAAGCACAATACTTTTAAAAATGAATTTAGAGAATTTAAACTTAGTAGAGCTTAATGCTCAAGAAGTTGCAGAAATTGACGGAGGTTGGGGAGGTGTTTTAGTGAGAGTCTTGCAAGGATTGGCCATAGCGTCGGGTCTAGTGGTAGCATGTCACGAATCATCTTGCTCTAAGTGCAACGGAAGTGCTGGAGCGGGTAATGCAGCAGCTATGGCAGGAGCTCAAGTAGGTGGTGTAGGTTCATACTTAAAATAAACACCAAATTAGTCTGAAGATTACAGTGGTAATTTCATTTATTTGTAGTAAACCAAAAGTAATTTTCAGACTAAAATTG
Organism: Flavobacterium sp.; assembly: GCF_044368625.1. Taxonomy (GTDB): domain Bacteria; phylum Bacteroidota; class Bacteroidia; order Flavobacteriales; family Flavobacteriaceae; genus Flavobacterium. The sequence continues at coordinate 7,570 of NZ_JBIPPD010000158.1, forward strand.
TTAAACTGTTAAAATTATAAACTTTTTAAAAAGAAAAATGAAAACATTAGAAGTGATTATTTATATACTAATTGTAGTACTGGGGACATTACGGGTTATTTTTCATATCAAAATACCATATTTTTTACCTACCTTCACTTTGATGTTTTTAATATTAGGGCTTCTATACTTTCGAAATTATAAAAAAAATAAATAATTTTTCTTTTTGAAATTTATACCACCCCAAAAAATCTTATTGCCAAAAACAGAAAGGAGAGCTCATCTATTTCCGATCTAACAACGATTTTAGCAACGCAATTTGCTCGTCTTTACTGGCAATAAGTTTTTCGTAAATTTCTTTGTTTTCTTGAATTA
>NZ_JBIPPD010000159.1:0-7878 GCF_044368625.1 Flavobacterium sp.
CTTCACTACTAAATTCGACTCCAAAACTAAAAATATTCATACCCAATAATTTATCTATCAAACAAATATACAAAAATATGAGCAATTACGGATATACATTTACTTTTTCTTCTATTTCAATTGTTTTTTTAGAAGTAGAGCAACTTAAAAAAGATAGTACAATCAATACCATTACTTTTTGCATATTAATTAGTTTTAGTTAAGTCCAACAATCCTCCTAAATTCAATTGAAAATAAAATGTACCTACATTATCATTTAAACCTGTTTTAGTTCCATCTATTTTGTTTTCCCATTCAGTATCTCCTGAAAAAGTTAACATATACCCCAGTTTAATACCTGTAAAAAGACCTTTTTTATCTACTACTTTTACATTAAGACCAATATTACCCATTACTTGATTATTGGTTAGGTTCTGAAAAGAATTGTTTAACTTATTTTGTACAATTAATTGATTGTTATTTAAAACCACACCAATATTTGGTTCCATTTTCCATGATTTATTTTTAGATACGTTGTAACCAAAAGATAATGTATTACTAAAACCAATGTATTGAATTTCGCCTGTATTATTATCTTTATTAGCATTTGAATACAAAAATTCAAATCCAATTACGTAATTATTCTTTGTCCAAGCACTACCTGCTCCAATAGAAAACGAATATAATTCCGGTTCTATATCTGCTGCAAAATGATTGTTGAAATCGTTGTATTTTGTTCCGATGATGGCTCCAAAATAAATACCTGTGTCTTTTTTTTCTTGTGCATTTGAAACAAGAGTTGATGCTACTAAGATTGCTGTTAAAATGATTATTTTTTGCATAATTTCTATTTTTAATTGATTTGACTTGTTAAGTTTTTTTTGATTTTCATTATGATAAAATCGGGGGTTACTCTTGGTAAATTTGATATGAACCAATTATTAAAGCCTACGATTTTTTTTTGATTTTGTATTGAATAATAATTTAATTCCCTCTTGTGCGACAAATTCAGGATTTACAGGTTTGTTTGCTTTATAGGCATTTGTGGTAGCCATTTCTGGAGTTGTAAAAGCAATATCAATTGGACCAGGACACAATGTTTTGATCATAACACCAGTTCCCTGTAATTCTGCATTAACTGTTTCTGAAAATGCCAATACAAAAGCTTTTGTGGCCGAGTAAACGGAATAATATGGAAATGGTAAAAATGAAAGTAAAGAAGCTACATTCATTATTGAACCACTACCTTTCTTCACCATATCTTGAGAAAACAATTTTGTAAGCACTACTAGAGAAGAAATATTTAGTTCTATCATATTTAATTCTTCTTGAAGTGAAGTTTTAGTAAATTCACCATAGTTTCCAACTCCTGCATTATTGATGAGGTAATCAACTTGTACATTCTCTTTTTTTATTTCTAGGTACAAAGCCTCTGCATTAGATGCCATTGATAAATCTTTTCTAAAAATTTTTACTTTAATTCCATATTTTGGTTCAAAATCATCTCTAATACCTTGTAAGCGGTCAAAGTTTCTTGCTACCAAGATTAAGTTGTGTTTTCTTTCTTCCAAAATTTTAGCCATTTCATAGCCAATTCCTGAAGAAGCTCCTGTGATTAATGTGTAACTTTCCATAATCTAAATGTTATTTAATTTTAGTCCAAACTTCTGTTCTTCCAAACATTGAAATTCCAACAAAACCTCTTACGTTAATTTTGTCTTTTCCTTTTTGAGTTATTTTACAAGAGTAAGTTTTTCCTTCTCGTGGATCATAAATAGTTCCATCTTCCCAAGTATCATCGCCATCAAAGACAAAATTGTTCAAGATAACCAAACCGATAACTTCTCTATCTCTTAATTTTGCATCAGGGTTTTTTACATCCTTTGCATCGCCACCCGTTCCCCAAATAACTTTACCAAAGTATTTATTGTCTTTTTTAAAGATTTGAAATTTGGCGTCTTTTTTCTCATTAATCCATTCGCCTAAGATAGCATCGGATTTTGTTTGTGCCTGCGATGTATTAGCCACCCCGACTAATAGAAACATCATAAAAAATAGTTTTTTGCTCATTGTTTTTAAATTTTTTGTTTTCATTTTTTTTCTGTTTTAATTATTTATTTCAATTGTTGGTGGAATTAATTTATACATAACTGGTGTTACAATTCTTGAAAGGATAGTTGAACTAATCAAACCTCCAATTAAGACTAATGCTAATGGCGATATTAAAGGGTTTGGATTTAATGCTAATGGAATTAATCCACCAATGGCAGTCAGTGATGTTAAAACCACTGGTAAAAAACGAATTTCACTGGCTTTTTCAATCGCTTCTTCCAATGGAACACCTTCTATCCGCATTTGATTGGTAAAATCAACTAATAATATAGAGTTATTTACTTCAATTCCAGCTAAGCCAATAAAACCTACGATTGCAATAAATGACATGGGATTGCTCGATAGCCACAACATTGTAATTCCACCAATTACACCTAAAGGCAAAACTGATAAAACAATGATAATGCCTTTGAAGGTCTTGAATTGTAAAATAAGTACTGCTATGAAAAGAAAAATTGTTAAGATGATGACTGTAATAAAACCTCCACCAAAAGCATCGTCTTCACTTTCTGCTTCACCCGATAATTTGTAAAAATATCCCGAAGGCATTTTTAGGTTGTCTAATTTTGGAAGTACTTCTTTTAATACATCATTTGCTAAAATTCCATCTTTGGTAGCACTTGTAATTTTTATAAATCGATTTTTATCAAAATGATTGATATTATTGGGTGAAGTAATAAATTCAATATCTGCCAATTGTCCCAAAGGAATTGCAGTTCCCATTGCATTGTTAACAAAAATATTTTTTAATACATTTAAAGTTGTAACATTATCTTTAGGTGTATTAATTATAATATTAAAGTCATCGCCTTCATCATTGGTATAAGTTCCTATTTGAATTCCGGCAACTGCTAATCGTACGGTTCTATCAATATCAGCTGTAAATACTCCTAATGTTCTTGCTTTTTCACGATTGATATTGATTTTTATGTCTGTTTTTAAAGTATTTAATTCGTTGTTAACATATATAGCACCCGAATTCGATTTTAAAATGTTTTCCACTTTAAAAGAAAGTGTTCGAAGGGTATCTAAATTTTCGCCAAAAACTCTGATGGAAATTGGTGCTTCTATTGGTGGGCCTTGTTCAAAATCTTTAATTTCTACTTGTGCCAAAGGAAAATCTTTAAACTGATCACGAAGTTTTTTAATTAATTCATTTTTAATTTTTGGTTTTGCCTTTTCATCAAGCTGAATAAAAAGCTGAGCAAAATCATTTTTTTCTTCCTGTTGTGGTACGTTGTAATAAATTTGAGGATTTCCCTTTCCAATATTTGAAGTATAAGAAGTAATCTCTTTATTTTTTGCTATACTATCTTCTACTATTTTGGTAATTCTTTTGCTTTCATCTATTTTGGTTTGAAGAGGCATTCGAATGTTTACCAAAAAAATGGGTTTTTCAGAAGTAGGAAATAACTTAAAACCTACCACAGGAAATAATGCTAAAGAACCTAAAAATAGAATAGATGTTACTATTAATGTTGTTATAGGTTTCATCAAGGCTTTATGCATCAATTTTGCATAGGTGTTTTTAATAAATTTTTGTAAATACTGAAGAAAAATATTTCCCTCACTACTCTGATGTTCTTTTAAAATTCTACTGGCTAAAAAAGGGACTAAAGTCAACGATACAATCATCGAAGCTAGAATACTTGTGATTACTGCCATAGGTAATCCTCTAATAAACTCTCCTGGACCAGCAGGAAGAAATAAAAGAGGTAAAAAAGAAATTATCAAAGTTGCTGTACATCCTATAACTGCTAGAGTAATTTGCTTTGTAGCTTTTATGGCAGCTTCTTTTTTGGAATATCCATCACGCAGATACCGCTCTATATTTTCTACCACAACGATACTATCATCCACCAGAAGCCCTAATGAAACCACTAATCCAACAATACTTAACTGGTTTAATGATAAGCCAAAAGCATTCAATCCAATTAATCCTAATGCCAACGAAAGAGGTATTGCCACCATCACGATAATAGAAGCTCTATTGCCAAGTGGTAATAATGTAATTAAAACCAACCCTAATGCAAATAAAAAATCTACAACTAAACCTGAAAGACGTAAAGAAACATTATTAGCTTGATCAAAATTTTTAGTGAATTGAACTGTTTTTGGTAGGCTTTTCTCAAAATCTGATAGAATAGGTAGCATCTTTTTTTGAGTAGTACTAATATTTGCACCAACTTTTTGAGCAGCGGTTATCAAGATGCAACGATGTCCATTTAAACGCGTGATATGTTTTTCTTCTTCTAATTTATAATCAACTTTCGCTACATCTTTTAAAGCAATTATTTTACCATTTGCATTGTAAACAATTGTATTTTCTATGTCTTCAATTCCCGAAAACTTACCACTTGTTTTTACATTAAATGATTTTGTTCCTGCAACTATACTACCTCCTGGAATATTTAGTGCCTCACTTTGCAAACTTCCGATAATAGTATTTAAAGGAATTTTCAGTTCAGCAATTTTAGCTAATTGCAAATCAATACGTATTGTCTCTTCTGGTGCTCCTGATACTTTTACTTTCTTTAAATCTTTTACTTTTTCAAGTTTTTCTTTTAAATCATCTCCTAATTCTTTGAGTTTTTTATAAGAAGCATTCTCCGAAACTAGAGCAACTTGTAAAATATTAACATCCGATGGATCAACTTTTCTAATATCAATTTTATTAATGTCTTGAGGCAATTCGCTTCTCAAATTATTTACTTCTCTGATGACTTCTTGATACTTTTTATCTACATCTTCACCATATTTAAAATCAATTTGAATGATTGCCAAACCATCTTGAATGGATGTAACAATTTTATCTACATTATCAAGCTCATATAATTCATTTTCAATTGGTTTAACGACTAGTTCCTCCATGTCTTTTGGACTCGTTCCTGGATAAACTACCACAATAGGAAAAGATGGTGGATTTATTTGTGGATCTTCTGCTCTTGGCATTGTAAACAATGTTACTGCACCAACAACAGCTGCCATTACGAATGCCACAATGGTAAACTGGTAGTTTTTGACTGAAAAGTTTGTGATATTCATAACGATTTATTTAATGATTTTGACTTTAGATTGTTCATTAAGAAAAGGAGAATTTCCTATAATAACATGGGTTTGATTTTCTAAACCGCTAGAAACTAAAACTTCCTCTTCATTAAAACTTTCAATTATAATGGGAATTTTTTTGACAGTAGTATTGGAAGATGGAATAAAAACAAAAGCATTTTTTCCATTTGCTTCAATGACCGCATCATAAGGAATAGTAGTTGTTTTTTCAGTATTTGAGCTACTGATATTTACTTTTGAAAACATTCCAACTGCAAGATTTGTAGTTGCATTTTTGATTTTTATTTCAATTTGAAATGTGCCTGAATTTGCATCAATAGATTGACTTTTTTGAGTTACTATACCATCAAATTGATTGCTGTTGGAAAGAATTTTACACAAATTATTTTCTTTAATTTTTAGCCAATCGTTTTCGGATACGCCTACTTTTACAATCCAATTTTTTTGATTGTTACTTTCATTGATTATCAAAACAGGACTTCCACCTTGAACGATTTCGCCTTCATTTGCTATTTTTTTACCCACAAAACCAGCTGAAGTTGCATAGATATAAGCGTATTTTTTATTAAAGCTAGCTTGTTGTAAAGTCTTTTCAGCAATTTCTAAACCTGTTTTAGTGTTTTGCAGCTGTTCTAGTGTAGCAACACTATCTTTGTATAAATTGGTAATTCTACTAAAATCACGTTTGCTTTTTTCTAGAGCAAGTTGGGCTTGAATGACTTGAGCTTCTACTTCAGTTTGCTTTAAAGTAGCTAACAACTGTCCTGCTTTGAATGATTGTCCTTCTTTTACAAAAATCTTATCAATAACACCACCAATTTTAAATGACAATTTGGTTTCATTTTCAGTAGTAATTAATCCACTGGTTTCAATATTACTTGTGCTTTGAGAATTTTGTAATTCAAAAAGATTTACCGCTATTATTTCGGTTTCATTTGTTTTACTTTCCTTTTTATCGGAACAAGACATAATCGCTAAAGTTGCAAAAACGAATAAGTATTTTATGTTTTTCATTTGTAAAGTTTTAAGTTTAGAAGTTATAACTAGCATTTGCTCTTTCCAATTCTGTGAAGGATATCCACGTATTATAAAAAGCTAGGTTTGTATTGAGTAAAGTATTAATGTATTGATTTTGAGCATCAAGAAGTTCAATATAAATTGCCTGTCCTTGCTTGTACAATTTTGAAATATCCTCGTTGAATGTTTTAGCTGCTATTGTTTGGTTTTTCTCTGCTTTATATATATCAATTTTTGCTAACCAATTATTTTTCGCAATTTCATACTGGAGTTGTAATTGTTGCTTTACATTATCAGTTTGTGAGTTAATTTTTTTACTATCTTCTTCTACTTGTTTGAGCTTAAATTTGTTTTTGTTTCCGGAGAAAATAGACCATTCTAATGCCAAACCACCAAAATAATATCGCGATTGTTGTTGTATTTGAAAATCAAAATCTTGATAACCAAAATCTATAAATGCATTCAGTTTTGGAAACCAATTCGATTGTGTTAATTTTAGAAGCGATGAATTTATTTCAGTGATTGTATTTAATTTTTTTAATTCTTCGCGTGATTGTATATTATCTATTTCAATGGTTTCAGGTATGTTTTCATAGATTGTTTGAACCTTAATTTCAGTGTCTAAAGATTGGTTCAAAAGAAAATTGAAGTATGATTGGGCATTTTTACTATTTGATTTAGCTTCCGCTAAATTGGCTTCAATACGTTTTACTTCATTATCACTACGTAGCACAGCAGTTCGATTAATTTTATCATTTTTAAACAGCGATTGATTTACTCTTTGATTTTCTAATGTTAGTTTTAAAGCCTCTTCGTAAATTTTTATTGCTTCAAGCGTTTGAAGATATTTGAAGTAACCAATTTTGATTTCCTTTACAAGTTCTCTTTTATAAATCTCTAATTCAATTTTTTGGAAGTCATTTTGTTGGCTTTTAATTCTTCTGTTGTAGATAATCTCATAATTTAGTAATGGCATCACAGTATGAATTCTTACATCATAAAAGTTATTGGGATTTAATAGAATGGATTGGTTTTCAACGGTTGGGAATGAAGTAGAGTTGGTTATTTGATTTAATGAGTTGTAAATTGGGTTTAATAAATCGCCAATAGGGAAATCAACTGTTCGACCACCATCTGCAATTGTATAATTACCATTGAATGTTACAGTTGGGTAGAAAAGGCTTTTCGCTTCTTTCAAAGCCCAAATACTTTTGTTGATGTCAAAATTATATTGCTTAATTACTTCATTATTTTCAAGTCCAATTTTTATATAATTATCTAACTCATTTTGAGCAAAGCTGAAATAATGAAAGGTTAAGAACAGTAGTGTTAGGATTGTATTTTTCATATATTATACGTTGTTTAAATAATGAACAATGTTCAAAATAATTCAAAAAAAATTTATAGTTTGTATATCATTTTTAAAAATTCATTATAAGCATCAATTACTATAGTTTCTGGATTAGTTAAATTAACACCTTTACTTCTTTGTCTGATCTCTAAACAGCACATTCCATGAACTAAACTCCAGATCATAAAAGATAGTGGTTCCAGATTATGACCTTTAAAATGACCTTCATCAATACATTGTTTGACTGTTGTGTTTAGCACATCAAAAGTTGCTTTTCCTTCATTCCATTCTTCTTCATTAACAGCATCTAAAAATTCCATTGGAGCTTTCAGATTAAACATTAGATCATA
>NZ_JBIPPD010000160.1:0-7840 GCF_044368625.1 Flavobacterium sp.
TCATTCTTGAAAAAAGCACGCGGTCCTTCAAAAAGAAAAATGTGATGAATAAAACCGAGGCCAATCCCATACCGAAACTGCTAACGGTGGATAAAATGCCGTTTAAAAAATTAGGTATAAACCTGAAATCGAGCTTAGATGTGATATTAGACGACTTTAATGCAGCTGCCGAATCAATACCGTGACTATCCAAAAATAAGGCGAGCTGCTCTGCTAAATCAATTAAGGTTCGTTCGATACTTTCAATATTTAAAATCGATAAGTTTTGACCTTGATCCAAAAGCAATGGAATAAACATCATGACAAATCCAGCAATAATCAAAACATAAAATAATAGTACCGTAATCGTTGCTACTACATTGTTGAATTTAAGGCGTTTTCGTAAAAAATTAATGATTGGAGCGCCAATTAAGGTTAAAATTAGCGATACAATAAGGTAAATTAACACCGATTGAATCAAATACAATACATACAAAATCAGTGATATTCCTGCTAGAATGAGTACACCGCGAACAATTCCGTTTCCAATTACTTTTGAATTTACCATATCAATTTGTAAAAATATAATGAATAATATTTGCACCCATTTTTAAAGCCTTTTGCCGGACTTCAATAGGATCATTGTTGACCTCGGCGTCTTCCCAGCCATCGCCCAAATCACTTTCGTAGGTGTATAATAAAACCAATCTGTTTTTGATAAAAATACCAAAAGCCTGCGCTTTTTTTCCATCGTGTTCGTGAATTTTTGGTAAACCTGACGGAAAAGGATTGGGTTTCTGAAAAATAGTGTGCGACGTTGGAATTTCTACCAGAGCTTCATTTGGGAAAAGTTTTTTGATTTCTTTTCGAATGTACTGATCGAGACCATAATTATCGTCGATATGCAAAAAACCTCCGGATTTTAAATACGTTTGAAGGTTAATTACTTCGCTTTCGCTAAAAACCACATTGCCATGACCCGTCATGTGAATAAACGGATAGTTGAATAAATCAGGACTATCGGGCGATACAGTAACTGGTTTTGACTTTATTTTAGTAGCAATGGTTTGGTTTGAAAATTTTATTAAGTTTGGCAAAGACGTTGGATTTGCATACCAATCGCCGCCGCCGTTGTACTTCAATAACGCAATTTCTTGTGCCCAATTTATCGTTGGTAAAAGAAAAAATAATACCAAAAATTTCTTCATAATTTAATCTTGATTTACAAAAGCCACACTATGACATCCAACAATTGCAGCCGTTTCTGTTCGTAATCGTGTGTCGCCCATAGTTACAGGTAGGTAATTTTTTTCGATAGCTAATTTAATTTCATTCTCCGAAAAATCACCTTCTGGACCTATTAATAAAGTAATTTCAGTTCCTTTACGGATAAGTTCCTTCAATGATTGCTTGGAGGATTCTTCACAATGGGCTATAAATAAAGAACCTTGATTTTTATTATTATTCAAAAACTCTTTAAAAGAAACTGCTTCATTTAAAATGGGAAAATAACTTTGTAAGGATTGCTTAGCCGCCGAATGAATTATTTTTTCAAAACGATCGTTTTTGGTAAATTTTTTTTCCGATCGATCACAAATAATCGGTGTAATGGAAGTCACACCAATTTCAGTTGCTTTTTCTAAAAACCATTCGTAACGATCATTCATTTTAGTTGGAGCGACCACGAGGTGCAATTGATACGAAAGTGGATTTTTCTTCTCACTTGAAATGATTTTGACTTGACATTTGGTATCCATTCCAATAACAATTTCTACTTTAAATAAAAAGCCTAAACCATTGGTAACGTATAACATATCGCCTTCTTTTTTACGCAAAACTTTAACTATGTGTTTGCTTTCCTCTCGATCAAAAGTAAAGCGTTCAGTGTCTGGTGTAAGACTTGGATTATAAAATAATTGCATAATTAAAATTGTATTCGGGCTTTTGAAATAACCGATGTGTTTTCGAACTTTTCGTGTAAATATTTTTGATAACCCACAATTCCAATCATTGCAGCATTATCAGTAGTGTACTCAAATTTGGGTATAAATGTTCTCCAGCCATACCTCTTTTCGGCTGCTTTTAAAGTACTTCGAATGCCAGAATTAGCCGAAACACCACCACCAATAGCAATTTGATTGATGCCTGTTTCTTTTACAGCCATTTTCAGTTTGTCCATCAAAATTTCAATAATGGTATGTTGAATGGAAGCACAAATATCGTTGCGGTTTTCTTCTATGAAATTTGGGTTTTCCAATACATTTTTTTGAATAAAATACAAAATTGCCGTTTTCAAACCCGAGAAACTAAAGTCCAATCCAGGTACTTTGGGTTTTGTAAACACAAAAGCCTTCGGGTTTCCCAACTGTGCATATTTATCGATCAAGGGACCTCCCGGATAGGGCAAACCAAGGATTTTAGCGCTTTTATCGAATGCTTCTCCAACAGCATCATCGGTAGTTTCTCCAATAATTTGTAAGTCAAAAAAATCGTGTACCACCACAATTTGAGTATGTCCCCCCGAAATGGTCAGTGCCAAAAACGGGAAAGTCGGTTTGTCAAAACCTTCTTCATCAATAAAATGTGCCAAAATATGGGCATGCATGTGATTGACAGCAATCAATGGAATTGCTAATGCCATCGAAAGAGACTTTGCAAAAGAACTTCCTACTAACAGTGAACCCATCAATCCTGGACCTTGTGTAAATGCAATTGCCGATAATTGTTCCTTGGTTATATTTGCTTTTCGCAACGAAGCCTCAATTACGGGAACAATGTTTTGCTGATGTACTCTTGAGGCAAGTTCGGGAACAACGCCTCCGTATTCGTTATGAATCAACTGATTAGCAACAACATTAGACAATACAACGTCGTTTTGTAAAACTGCGGCAGCGGTATCGTCACAAGAACTTTCAATTGCAAGAATGTAAACGGGTGAAATCGTCATATAAAAGGCACGAATTTTGAGTTAGAGTGGGTCGTAAGAATCAAAAAAACTGTATTTTTACAACGTAACAAAAATAACATTTTTTATTTGAGGTTTAACCGTTCTAGCGGCAAAATATAATTATTGGAAAAAGCACAAAAAACAACTGCAATTCAAAGGCTTAAAAAATATACGTTCCGAGTTTTACTTGGCCTGATACTGCTTTTGTTATTTTCTGCAATTGTGCTTTCGTTGCCTTTCGTACAAACAAAAATTGGAAATTACGTAACCAATTGGCTTAACGAAGATTACGGAACGGACATTAATGTAGAGCAGGTTTCTTTTTCTGTTTTTGGTGGTGTTAAGCTAAAAACCGTATTGATTCGAGACCATCATAAAGACACTTTAATTTTTGCCAACCGTATTAAAACCAATATCTTAGATATCGGGAAAATGCTCAACGGCGATTTGATATTTGGCGACATTCGTCTAGACGGTGTCGTTTTTAATATGAAAATCTACAAAGGCGAAGACGACTCCAATATCAACAAATTCATCGCCTTATTTGATTCGGGTAAACCCAGCACTGGCAAGAAGTTTTTGATGGAAGCGACCAATGCCTATCTTACGGATACACAATTTAGGGTGATTAATGAAAATCTAAAAACCCCCAAAAGCGTTGATTTCAAAAAATTGGAGGCTTCATTAAGTTCTTTTAAAATTTACGGCCCTGATGTTACTACAAAAATCAATAAACTGGCTTTTAAAGACCACCGTGGATTAAAAATCGACAATTTGAGTGGGCAATTTACCTATACTAAAACCCATATTTTTATAGATAATTTTCTTTTTGCAACAAAGGAATCCGACTTTAAAGGGAGTGCAAAATTACTTTACAAGCGAGAAGATTTTGCTGATTTTATAAATAAAGTCAAGTTTGACGTCGTTTTTGAAGAAGCAAGCATTTCCAGCAACGACATCCGTTTTTTTTATGACGAATTGGGCAAAAACAAATCATTCAATATCAAAGGGCATGTGACTGGAACGTTGAACGATTTGATCCTCAATAATTTAAAATTAATCGATAACCGCGATACCGAGGTCATTGGAAATGTAAATTTCAAAAATCTCTTTGGAGGTGATAATCAAGGTTTTTATATGAAAGGCGATTTTTACAAAGTCAGTTCTGATTACAACGATTTAACCGCCTTATTACCCAATGTTTTAGGAAAAAAATTACCCAAGATTCTTGAGAATTTAGGAAAGTTTATGGTTGTTGGTTCGGCAGAAGTTTCCGCTTCGTCCATCAAAACTGATTTTTTTATGAAAACCCAATTGGGCAACATCAAATCCAATTTGGCTATGGACAATATCGAGAACATCGATAATGCTTCTTACACCGGAAACGTCGAATTGGATCGTTTCAACATCGGGAAATTTTTAAGCATAAAAGATGTCGGAATTGTAAGTCTGGATGTTGCCATTAACGGAAAAGGTTTCACAGAAAAATATATTGATACCTATATTGCTGGTGCGGTTACGGAACTCAATTACAACAAATACAAGTACTCCAATATTAAAATTGAAGGCCAATTCAAGCGACCTATTTTTAAAGGAACCATCAATGTCAATGACCCTAATTTATTTATGGATTTTGAAGGTTTGGTCGATTTGAGTAGCGAAGTTTTACGTTACGATTTCAAAACCAATATTGATTACGCCAATTTATCCAAATTGCATTTTGTAAATGATGCCATTGCTGTTTTCAAAGGAACTATTTCGACGGACGTTTATGGCAATTCGCTTGACGATTTGGCGGGTGAAATTAAAATCTCGCAAACAGCGTACAACAACGATAAAGACAACTACATTTTCGAAGATTTCACTATCACTTCATCGTTTGATGCTGATAAAGAACGAACCATTACAGTCAATTCTCCCGATATTATTGAAGGACAGATGATTGGAAAATTCAAGTTTAAAGAATTAAGAGCTATTTTAGAAAATGCTGCGGGAAGTTTATACGCCAATTATCAACCCAACAAAGTTTCTAAAGGCCAGTATGTGAAATTTAACTTTAACATTTACAATAAAATTATCGATGTTTTTGTACCGCAAATCGAATTGGGTTTAAATACCACAATTCGAGGTGCTATCAATTCGGATAAAAACGAATTTAAAATGGTGTTCAATTCGCCAAATATCAAGGCTTTCGATAATTTTATCGATCGTATTCGAGTGGATATTGACAATAAAAACCCGTTGTACAATACCTATATTGAAATGGACAGTATCAAAACCAAGTATTACAAAATCAGTGATTTTAGCTTTATCAATGTCACAGCCAAAGACACTTTGTTTGTAAGATCGGAATTTAAAGGCGGTAAAAAAGGGGAGGATTTTTACAATCTCAACTTATACCATACTATTAATGAAGCTAAAAATAGTGTTATTGGTCTAAAAAAATCTGAAGTTCATTTTAAAGATTACATGTGGTTTTTGAACGAAGACGAAAATGTGGATAACAAAGTGGTTTTTGATAAAGATTTGAAAAATTTCAACATCGAAAATTTCGTAATGACACACGATAATCAACGGATTGAATTATTTGGACAGTTGAGGGATTCTACTTATAAAAATTTGGAACTTAATTTTGCCGATGTTAATTTAGGTAAAATTGTTCCGTCCATTGACAGTTTAAAAATCGACGGAAAGCTAAATGGAAAACTAAATTTCAAACAAAACAAGCAAGTTTATCAACCTACAGCTCAAGTGCGTGTAGATAGTTTGCAACTAAACACAATTGCTTTAGGGAACTTGAATATCGATATTGCAGGAGACGACTCTTTTAAAAATTTCACTGTACTTTCGAATTTAGAAAACAAAGATGTCGAATCCTTTCTTGCTGAAGGATCATTTGCTATCCAAAATAAGCAAACCAACATAGACTTGGATGTTCGCCTCAATAATTTCGATGCGGCTTCATTAAGTCCGCTCGGTGGATCGGTTATTTCCAATATTCGAGGTTTGGTTTCGGGTACTGCCAATTTTGCCGGAAATATAAAGAAACCCGAAATCAACGGTCGGCTTTTTCTGGAAAATGCGGGACTTAAAATTCCGTACCTCAATGTCGATTTGGCTTTCAAAGAAAATGCGATTGTCGACTTGACATCCTCTCAGTTTATCATTCAAAATGCTACAATTGAAGATACCAAGTTTAAAACACAAGGTAAATTGAATGGATTTATTGGTCATACTAATTTTTCGGATTGGAAGTTGGATTTGGACATCAGCTCCAACCGCTTGCTTGCTTTGGATACCAAAGATTCTGAGGATGCTGCCTATTATGGAACGGCTTTTATCGACGGAACGGCAAAATTAAAAGGACCTACAAACGGTTTGCTAATAGAAGTTAAAGCAAAATCAGAAACAGGAACATCGATCAAAATTCCTATAAATAATTCAGAGTCCGTTGGAAATAAAAGTTTCATGCATTTTCTTTCTCCAGCAGAGAAAAATAATTTGAAAAACGGAATTTTTAATGCAACCCGAGAATACAAAGGTTTAGAATTAAAATTTGATTTGGATATTACACCCGTAGCAGAAATTGAAGTAATCTTAGACCGAGAAACGGGACACGGCATGAAAGCCACAGGAAACGGAACCTTATTATTGGAGATAAACACATTGGGTAAATTCAACATGATTGGAGATTTCCAAGTATATGAAGGAAATTATAATTTTAAATACCGAGGACTGATTGACAAACGGTTTGAAGTAAAAAAATACAGTACCATTGTTTGGGAAGGCGATCCATTACGGGCGCGTTTGGATTTAGAAGCAATTTACAAAACAAGTGCTAATCCATCGGTTTTATTAGACAATCCGTCCATTAACCGCCGTGTTCCTGTAGAAGTAGGAATAGGAATAACCGGAAGTTTGAGCAGTCCCGAACCTGATTTTCAAATCAACTTTCCAACGGTAAGCTCCGTTTTGAAATCCGAGATTCAAACCAAGCTGGGCGACAAAGACATTCGGCAAACGCAAGCCTTAACGCTTTTAAGCACAGGTGGCTTTTTAAGTCAAGATGGGGTGGACCAAAATGCATTAACTCGAAATTTGTTTGAAACAGCTGGTGGCATTTTTGACGATATTTTTCAAAATCCCGACGACAAATTAAAAGTAGGAATTGATATTGTTTCTGCCGATCGAACCCCAGGTCGCGAAGTGGATGGATCCGTAGGGTTTACGGTTTCGACTCAAATCAACGAACGCATTACAGTTAATGGAAAGTTGGGAGTTCCCGTAGGTGGAATTAACGAGTCGGCAATCGTAGGAAATGTAGAAGTGCAGTACCGTGTTAATGAAGACGGAAGTATGAATTTACGGGTTTTTAACCGTGAAAACAACATCAATTATATAGGTGAAGGAATTGGGTACACCCAAGGAATCGGTGTGACCTACGAAGTTGACTTTAATACGTTTCAGGAATTGGTCAATCGGTTTTTCAAAAAACACAAAGTAGACAAGTTATCGGTTCAAACCTTGGTTCCGGATTCGGATCCAAACCCTGAATATATTTCTTTTCCAGAAAAAAAAGAAAAGAAAAAAAACCAGTCTTCAGACAAACCCAATGCTGAGGGTATTCCGTCCAAGGAAGATTAATTTATTGTTTTTACCAAACACAAAAACTTCAACTGCGACATTCCACCTTTCTTAGGTCGAAAATTCCATTTTATGCGCATTTAACAGAGTAATTATCTACTACTTACCAAAACTTATCAACGAAAACGTTTGAAATCATAACAGTTTATTAAATTATTATTTTAGTACACTTTTAATGATTAATCTTGGTTAAATTAGCAATTAAATTACACATTGAATGTCAAAAACGATTAAAAAAATAGGAGTACTAACCTCCGGTGGTGATTCCCC
>NZ_JBIPPD010000022.1:0-23837 GCF_044368625.1 Flavobacterium sp.
TCCTCTTTGTTAAAAGCAACTTCATAATATAAGATTTCCCAAGGCATCTTTTTACTAGTGGTTATAGTTTTTCCTGAATTATGCTGTATAATTCTTTCATCTAAGTATAATCGGCAAAACGAAAAGTATAAATTTTCAAAACCAAAAGTACCATAAAAATCCAAAAGCCGATGCATCCACATCGGCCTTTAAATAGCATTTAACCAACGTTTAAATTAAACTTAACCGCTTCGCCACTCAACAACTCCCTAGTGCCCTCTATGTTGTTCTCATAGATGTGAACATTACCCAAGAACAATGTTATAGACTTCAACTGCAGCTCAATCTGTTTACTTATCAAGTACAGGTGATAAATGTCAGACGGTAGTCCAAGGGATGCATCAGAACTACGCTGATAAGCACTCACAATTAGTTTGCCTTTATCAATTTGAAACTGTATCAAACTTAAGCACGGCTGTTGGTTACTCTCGGTGTTGTTAGAACCAAGAAACAAAACGTAGTTCTTTGACGTTCGCTTTTCTATATTGATTTTCTCAATAAGCTTTGGCAACTGTTCAAAATATGTAGGATAGCTATTTACTAAAATAGGTCCACAATAGTCCCACCAACTTACTCCGATTTCACGGTAAGCCTCTGTCATTCGCTCGCCTCGCATAAACAAAACCAACTCATCTTTAAGCTTCTTTTTTGCAACTGAATGCCCCTCAAATAGCTCCAATAAATCAATTGGCTTTAACTCTAATGCTTGATTAACTAGATAAGTAATTGATCCTTTTTTATTCTCTTGACACCTTCCTTTTGTCAAGATTTTGTCTAAAATTTCGTGATACTTATTCATACTTGTAAAGCATTATATCCGTATAACTTGAGTTATAATTCATTGTTGCGTTCATTGTGGCAGTTGTAGAGCCAATAAACGGGTTGCTCATAGGCGTTTTCGTTTCAATCCACTCACACAACTCAATGATTGAAGACTTGTTTGAGGTAAAGTAAAAATACTTAGTGCCGTCCAGAACCTGCAAAACGTCCAAATAATCCTTTAACTTCCAAAAACTTTTGTATGTTCCGGCTTCAGTGGACAAATAAGGCGGATCAACCATAAAAACCACATTTTCCAAATGTTTATATTCCGCAAACAATTCTTTATAACATTTGGAAACAACGGTCAGGCCATGCAAATAACCTGTAGCATCATAATCGGACTGCCGCACACAATTGTAAAGCGTTTCTTTCGCTAAAGCTTCAAATGATTGCACATACTTCATTGAAAACAAAATCGAACTACTCAAGGTTATGTAATCAACATAACCCGCCATGTCGTCCTTAAGAACCCGTTTTAAAAATTCTACACCTATGCGTTTATCTTTCGGGAAATCGCCCAAAATCGCTCTAATATCCCCAATTAAGCGATTGGTCTTGTCGATGTTATCAAGTCGCTCGCGATAATTGTCAAAATCATTGTAAATTACTGTGGCATCTGGATAAATAGCCTTAACCGTGTGGCTTAATAAACCGCTTCCACCAAATAAGTCAACATAAGTTGCCGTTTGCGAATAATTAATTAAAGCAGGCTTAAACTGCTTTAAAAACTTTCTTTTCTGACCCATAAACGGCAAAGGCGCCGTTGTAAAAACTTTCTTTTTTTCCATTCGATTTTTGATTGATGATTAATGATTTGTATATTTGTGCCTCTCAGGATAATTAATAAAAACAGCAAAGCCACAGCACTAGAAGACTTTTGTCCTCCAACGCTGTGGCTTGTGCTATAATTAAATTACCGTGAGAAGTTTTTAATTGTTGGAGGACTTTTTTTAATTCCCACCTCCGGGAAATTCAATTACTTGTTTTTCCGCCTAATAACTTCAAGTATAATTATAGCAGTCAAAACCCCTACTGCAAACCAAAGTTCGTTAACGGCGATACCAACCGCACCCGCCACCGTTGTAGCGTAAATGTCCTGCCAACTTCTTTTATTACCGCCCAGCTCTTTATGTGCTCCAAAGAATTTTCTTTGAATCCACTCAACCACAAAGCCTAAACAAAAGGATGCAAGGGTTAGAATAAACCACCGCCAAAAGTTACCTACATTCCCAAAGTCAAACCACTCTGGGTTTTTATCAGAGTACATAATTACAGGCTGCATCAAAATGATAATCAACGCGTGTAGGTGCCACTTGGCTTTCAAAATTGTTTTCATAGTTCCTATTTAAATTAATTACTTACACTCTCGTCAATGCTTTTGAAGCAATGATTTTTGTCTATTTTGTCCAGGACATAGGCGACAAATACCCCTAATTTAGTGAGTGTTCTATTTATGGGCATTTTGCCAATGGATATTAAGCATTAAAATAACCCTCTAATTAAAGAGGGTATAAACTACACAATGTCGCTTGTGGTTTGAATTTCATTTAGAATAAAATAAGAGCCTTCAACAACAATTCTACCTCCAAAATCGTCAAAAGAAAAACAAGGCTGTAAAAAGGTATTTTCAATACATTTAAAAACACCCTCAATTTCAATTAGTGTATTTTCGGTAATACTTGAACCACCGTCTAAAATTTCATTTAAACCGAAATTAGTTTGTGATTTTTCTACTGTTGGAAGTGTTCCAATAGGCAATGAGGTTACTTTTGAAATAAAAGAAATGTCTTTTACATTTGATAAATCTCCATTCATTTTAAAATTGATTTGACTAAATGACAATTGCTCGTCATTTATTTCAATTTTTGATTTAAAAGAATAGATTTTACCTGACTTAACAGGAATCATTCCTTTATTTAAACTACCCTCATTAAAAATTTTAACAGGCTCTAAACTAGATTCTAGTTGATAATTGTTTTTTTGAAAAATACGTTCCATTTTTTAAAGTATTAAATTAATTATTTGTAAACTATTACACTCATTCCTAAATTATTTATTACATCGCCAGCACCAGCGACTATATACAAATCCAACTCATAGGCTTCATTTGGCACAAAAGAAATAATTGAATTACTACCTATTCCATTATTTAAATGAAAGTCAAGAAATACTTCTGGATTAACTACTATGCTGTTATCTGGATTTATGTATATTGTTTTGTCAATTACCGCAAACAAAGAAGAGTTTAAACTATCATTAAATACTTCAATTTCAGAATCATCAATAGTATTTCTTAACTTTATAACAGCCGAAGGAAAATCAAGTTCGGTTATTAATTGCGCTTCAATTTTTATTTTTTTGATTTCGTTTAGTTTGCCAATTGGAATTGTTCGTGCTAAAAATGGTGTTGTTGAATCTGTACTTACAATATTATTTTGAATTATAGTTATAGGTAAGTCGCTTTTTTTCGCATACTCAACACTACTCCAAACCGTACCGTTGTAAAATCTGTAAACTAAAGCACCAGCTGTATAACCTACACCGTCTATTGTGGTTGTACCGCCAACTACGTGAACTATATAACCCTTGTTTGTTTCGGGCGTTGGGTCGGTAATTGTTAAAGTTCCATTTGTGGAATAAGCTACTAAATTAACCGCTGTGAAATTTGATGTTTGGATGTTGGCGAAGGGAATATATCCCGTTTCATTTTCATGAACTAACAACTTAACCATTTCAGGAGTTACTTCAGCTCCTTTAGGCTTGTTTTCTAATATGTAGGTTCTTTTTTTCATAATAATTAACCGCTTACGGTACAGTTTTTACTTTCTAAAATTGTTTTTAAAGTTGTTCCTGAAACAGAATCTGTATTGCCCCCCAATAGAACATTACAAGTACTTGTAAATGGCAATAAACTATTTGCCCAACTCTCCATTACTGTATATGCAGCAGTTGTCATCTCATTAGAGTTTAAATCTAAATATCTCATTGTAACAGGCAAACCAACTGGCGGATTAAATATAGATAGTTGGTTTTGAGAAATTATTAAAACTGCTAAATCAGGAAAATCAATAGCAGGATTAAATGAAGTAAGTTGGTTACTAAATAACATTAAACTTTGCAAACCGTTTACAACGCCTATTTTATCAGCATTAGTCAACTGAAGACCATCTAAAGTATACATAGTTCCATCAGCAATCATGTTACAGATAATTGTATTACCAACCAGAGAAAAATTACTAACTTCTATATTTGTTAAATCATTTGCGTCTTCATGTGAGTTTACCCGATTACCTAACCAGTATATAAAACTAGCTTCATCAGTAACTCCTTCAAATGCCCAATTAGGACTTGTTAACTCAAAATTATATGTAGTTTCAACTTCATCCGTAATGTCAAAATAATAAATCTCATTATCATTTTCGACAATTTCCAAACTATCAATCCAATCTTTTACAATTTCGTTTGTGAGTTCGTCAAATGTGGTCAATCCTAAATCAGCTAATGAGGTTGTGAAAAATATGTTTTTCTTAAAACCGTCACCACTAGGCGTTCCATTAGCTAATAAGTGGTTAACACTCCAATATTCCACATCATCAACAACTTCAATTAATTTTAAAATAGCTAGTCCGTTGGTTGGGATTAAAGGAGAGCCTATAAATTCAATGGCAGTATCAAATGTAACCTCTCTCGGTGTAGGCGAGGTATTTTTAATCCAAAATTCCGTGTTAGCTGTAAATCCTAAACTTAAAACGGGGTCAAACTCCGTTGTGATTGTTAGAAATTTATTGTCGTCTGATTGAATTAAAAAATATGGATCTTCGTCTGTTACCAATTTTACAGTTCGGTTTCCTGCGTCTGAAAGCAATTCCTCAACTTGTTCAGGTATATTTTCAATCGCATCCGCTAAATCCTGAGCCGTACCCTCATAACCACCGCGATCAACTTTACCTGCAAGTTGTTCGTTGGATGCTTTAGAATTTAAAGCGTTTTCAAGTCCATCAATCTTATTTGTCGGTATCGTTTCGTCCTTGTGCCAGTATGAGTCCATCCACGCCCAAAATTGAGCCTGTGTAGGTTTTAAACCGGTTTTAAACCAGTTTTTTATCGTGTTTAAATTTGTAGCCATTATGCCAGTGGAATTAAAATGTATTCAAAAGATAAATTTTGTATAGGACCAGAAACTTCTCTAAGGCCTATTTTAAAAGAATTGTTTGCCTTTTCACGAATTACCCAAATAACATCGTTATCCGTGTCGAAGCTGCTTGAATTTGAAATCATAGTGCCGATTACCATATAATTGTTTGTGCCAACGGTCGGAAAAGTCACGGTCTTAATTTGATCTGTTGTAGAGACATCGCCAAGAACAGCAACCCCTTGACGCAAAATAGTCACCACAGTAGGTTTGTTTTGGATAAAGGCTGGGCTCGTTGGGTTGGCTTCTGCCCAATTCGCCTTAACATTTACTTGAGCACCATCTTGAATGCCGCCAAGCTTTGTGTTCATTGTTCCTACCAAAGTAAGCAAAGCATCTACAACCGATTTGTCGGCTTTTAAAAGTAAAGCGGCCACAATTTCAATAGTTGGCATTCCACGTTTGAAATCAGCCCACGGGTATGAGGTCGTTCCAGTTCCAAAAGTGGCGAAACGCTCTTTAATTACTTCGTTTGAATTTCCGTCTTCGAATTCGAGCGAAGTAATATTTTCCTGAATGATAATTGTTTCTTGTGCAAATCCGCCCACGAACCTTAAAACTTCGCCATTTAAATAAATAACACCGTCAGACACATTCACTCCAATGGTGTTGCAGCCTAAAATAATGGACTTTTCGCCTGCAATAGCTCCAAGTGCGTTGAAGATGGAGTAAGCCGTTTGCATGCTGTCCAGTATGTCCGTTTCCAAAGGAAAACCGACCGATTGATTAAAGTTTAAAGTATTCATATAGCTTGTATTTTGTAGCGTTTTGACGCTAATTTGTAAAATTCAATTAGAGCGCGTAGCTCGTGTATTTTTGTGTTTACAATTTCGGCAGGCACAAATACCGTAAAATCCGCACCCGTGTTTGTATATTCGTCATTTTGATAAATAAACATTGTACCAATAAACACAGGCTTATTTTCTGCCCTGGTATAAATGTATTTTCTAGGAAACGAGTTGCCGTCGGTTATGTAAATCCGTCGCAAAGCCGGGTCCAATTCATCATTCAATAATTTTCGAAGTTTACAAACTTGACCGTTATGATAGAGTTTGTAATAGTGATCAAACCGTAGCAAAGTCCACTGATAATGCAGTTGCGAAATTGGCGCGACCAAGGCTTGCAAAAAAGCCACAGTCTTTGGCTTTCGCAAAAATGTTGGCAAAAGCAACAATACCAGCCTATTCCAATCTACACTATACCACATAAGCTATTGTGTCGAAGTTTTCAATTTTAAAATAACCCGCTTCTGGAATTCGTGCAATATTGAATGTGGTAAAGTCAGTATAACCACCCACATCAAAGTGGCTTGAGCTCGCACTCTGAATATGCACGTTTACCACGCCTGGCACTTTACGCAATTGCTCGATCATATCGTTTAAAACCAACTCTCCATTAAAAGGAAGCTCTTTCATATAAGCCTTAATTCTGTCTTCAATCGGTTGGCTGGGATTCCGAATACTCATTCCAGTATCGCTCAAAACCAATGGGTCACGGAAAACAACTAAATCCAAAATCAATTTATCGGCAGGATTGTTTACCACTTTAACTTTTACACCCGCATACTTAATCTCCTCGATATACGCCGTAAAGCTATCCAGTTGGTCATCAGTCAACGGTTCCAGGACCTCATTTACCTCACTGGCTATTTTTACAATTAATCGGTTTGATTCCTGAGATTCTTTAACCGAGCAATATTTGACAATCTTTGAAGCTTCAATTTGTTCATCAGTGGCTAAAGTATTGTCGTACACGTCGCTATCGGTCATCAAGTAAAAGCCGTATTGAAAGTCCAAAGCCTTGTTTTTATACCAGTTTTTTGTGCCGGACTTTTGTTCGGAAATTCGGGTGTCGATGTCTATTGTGTGCTGGTCGAAAATCTTTTCGAGTGCCCAAATAGAAAAGGCGACCACAAATGTAAACAGCCTGTACAATGCCAC
Organism: Flavobacterium sp.; assembly: GCF_044368625.1. GTDB lineage: Bacteria > Bacteroidota > Bacteroidia > Flavobacteriales > Flavobacteriaceae > Flavobacterium. The sequence continues at coordinate 6,994 of NZ_JBIPPD010000022.1, forward strand.
CTTACTCGTGGAATTCATCGCCGATAAGTTTGGGTCGGTTGCTATTTGCGAAAGCATCGCTCCTTGTATTTCTTCTATTGTTCGTGCCATTATTGTACTATAAAGTTTGTTTCTATAATCATTGAGCCTATGCCTACTGGCGGATTGATTTCGCTTTCGTTAATCATTGCTGTAGCAATCATTTGTTTTTTTCCTCCAAAATAACGGGCTACATCATCATTTCTAAACACCGAAACTTGAGAGGTGAGTTTTTGTCCTGGCTCTAATTCTTCAGTGATAGAGATGCCATTGGCGATAGCCCACTCGAAAGCGGCTAAAACGTTCCCATCTTCTTGAATGGCAATGTCTAAAACTGATTGATTAGATAATACAGTTATCACGGATGCTCCTTTTTATATTTGTTAAATTCTCTTACTTTGTCATCATACATTTTCTTGTAGAGAACGACTTGCTTTTTTAATAACTCTAACTCCTGTTGCAGTAGTTTTTCTTTACTATCAAAAAGCCTTTCTATGTTTTTGCATCGGTTTTCAATATCCTGGTACTTTTGTTCGTACCGAACACTCAAGTCGTCCAAAGCATTTTTATAAAGCTCTACTACTTTAGAACCGTTATCTATTTCACTACCCGTTGCTTCCGCATTAAGCTTTTTTCTTGTAAAAAACCAACCGCAAAAACCGCCGATTCCGCCTGTAGCCGAAAGCAAAATAATTTCATTAAGTAGTTCGCCCATTATCTATTTTTTATATTGATTAACTTTTTAATATCATCATAATTTTTATTATCACGTTTTAAAAACAATCTAACCCGCTCCTCAAACTCTTGATCGTTCGCCTCAGCCTTTACAAGCTGTATCAAATTAGGAGCTAAAACGGGATCGCTCTTTAACTCTCCAGAGTTTAATCTTAAAATGATTCCAACCTCTTGCAGAGTGCTTTCGTCAATGAAAAAATCGCCGTTAATGATAGCTATATCATCTGTGTCATCCAATAATATGTCCTTAGCAAGTATCATTATCCGTGTTTAATTTTTTCATTTTCAATATTTGATAAATCGGCTCTTTGCAAATTTGTAAACAGGCTAACCAAACTTTTTAATGCAGAACCCCCATCTTGGGGTACTGGAGTCCAAGTCGTAAAAACTTCTTGCATTTTTTGAATTATTAGCGTGTTTTTATCAACCTGTAATTTCAACTCTTTTGCATTTACCAAACCGCCAAATTGATCCCCATTAAAAGTTAGTAGGCCGTCCTTTAAAACTATTTTAAACCCCGTTTCATCAATTATTTCTAATATTTCAATCTCATCGCATTCAATCAAAAAGGCATCGGCAATATTATTGTTAATGATACCTATAAGGCATTTTGTTTTAACTTTTGGCTTTTTATAAATTGAACCAATTCCGAGGTTAACATCGAAAAAATCCAAATCGTCAACTAAGCCGGTTGCAACCATTGTTTTTTTGTCCCAGTCAACTGATTTCACATTGCACCAATGCGTTTGAACATCAATCAGTTTTTTAGTTCTCTCGTTGAGAACCGCGCCAAGCTCCGTTATGTTATCTCCTCGTTTCAACTTGTTTTTTGATCTAATTTTATAACCTGACGAATTCCCTCCCGGTTAAATGTTTTTGCAACTCCTTCGATATAATAAAGTCCGTTCCTATCATCATATAAGGAACTTGTTAAATCCGCTTTTTGTCCGTGCTTTACTGATGGAATTCCAAAAGCAGTAAATGACCCATCGAACCGGTCTTGCTTACTTTTTTCGAAGTCCAGTTTTACCAAAACTTCGAGTTCACTTTTTGTTTTATTATAATGAGTGAGCTGTCTTGTTTGCCCGTCTTTATCTCCAAACTCCACTTCAATTTTTGTCCCATTCGATAAAGTTGAAACTCCTTTGATTAATATTTGAATATCGTCTTTACGGACGTAATTCAGAGAGCTGCTTACACAGTTTCGCTCTAAGTCAAAGTTCACTTTTGCCTCATCGCTGTCATCGGAATAATACTTACCACACACAAGAACCGGAGAGCCGTTGACCGTTTTAAAGTAAGTATTCAATTTCCACGGCTCTTGTTGCAATTTTTCTAAAACTTCGGCAACCGTAGTTTTAGGAAAGCGAACACTTCCTATTTGAACACCTTCCAAAGCATCAATTTTATAACCTGGTGCAATATTGGAAAGCAACTCTTTGAGGCTAATATTTGGACTACTAAAGTTTACAGGAATTTGTTTGAGCTTCCACATTTCGTCCTGCAGTTTTATTCTAATCGGAATATCTGCAGAAACTTCTGTTATATAGCCTCGGAACTCCTCGACATTATTGCCATTATAGCCAAAAGCAATCGTTACATAATCGCCCCGGCGAAAAGTATTACGTACACTGTTTTTATCAAAGAACTTTACTTTACGTGGAATCACTATTTCAGCTGTATCCGTTAAAAGCTTCCACGAGCTTTCAACGACTATTTCAGTAACTTGGGTTAAAGTAATTGCTGGTCGCCTTTCATTTTCCGAAAAGACTATTTTACAATTCATCGCTAGGGTCATACCTTCTTATTTGTGTCTGGCAAAATCAAAACAATAGACTCATCCGAACTTAAAGACATTGAGAAAGGAATAATACCTGGAGAACCCTGTACGCTTTCTTCTTTATAGTCATCAATTGTAATGGCGTGAATATTTTTGTTAGTAAACAGGCTCCCACTTATTTCAATTGATGCCGCTAAATTTTCCCATTCTCCCAAAGTTTTAATTTGGTCAGTCGCACTCATTTCGGGCGTATCTATCGCCATTCCTTTAACATCAATTATCCAATCATCAAATCCAAATATTTCTCTAACGGTACCGTTGCTTCCTAAAAGATTTGTTTTTGTAATATTTTTTGCTCTACGAAATGAAAACAAGGTTGCAGGTGGCAATGTAAAGTCCGGCATTTGTTTATCGTCTAAAACTCCATTCGAGTTATATTGTTTATACGTTCCGCCTTTAAATTTTAGAAGCCCAATTATAGGCGTACCCATCCAGCTGGTTGCTTCCGATTTATGGTAATCTTTTATAATTTCGATCCCTTTGTAATCAAAGGTTTCCTTTTGCTCTTTTGATAAAGGCTCCGTAATAAATACGGGAGCGTTAATCCCAAAAGCGGCTTGAAATAATTGCGAAAGGTTGTATCTTGAATCTGCCATTTTATCCTATTTGTATCACTCCGTCACGAAGACGATCAATTATTAACCCGGTTACTTCATCGGCTATTTTTCGTATATCCATTGAACCGTTTACCCCAAAATGATTATTAACTGTTAAGTTTTGAACTATTGACTTACTTACGTTATTGCCATCAGTTGCAGTTACTCCCGCGTTTTTAGTATTTTTATCGGTAGTGGTTTGCCCTAAATTTTTTAAAGATATTGTGCCGGGTGTTTCGGTTTTTGAATCTAAAACTACTTTTGATTTTTTGGTCGCGGTTTGCTTTTGATCTGCTTTTGCTTCAAGCGCCTCTTTTGCATTTTGTTCTTTTTCGCCTTTGGTAACTAATTTGTTATCGTTTCTAAATTTCTCAATTTTTTTGGCCAAAGAGTCCAAACCAACCATTTCAAATAATTGTTGCATTGGTTTCAATATAGCATCTATAATAACCATTCCAATACGTTTTAAGCCCCCAATAATTCCATCCGTTTTAAAAGCGGTTTTAATACTTTCCCAATGGTCGTAAATTGATTTGAACGCTCCGATGACAATTCCAATTGGTCCCAATAATAAACTCATTGCCGCACCCCAACTGTCCCAGTAATTAATTATGGTAGCCACCACGGCAATAAGTGCTACAATAGCAAGAATTATTACACCTATTGGGTTTGCAGTCATTGCCGCATTCAATCCCATTTGTGCGGCAGTGGCTAAGCCAGTTATTCCAGTCCAAACCCGTTGAGCAACAGATACAATTTTTGTTTTTGCCGCACTTATTAAGGATTGATCTGCTGTTAAACCTAGCATTGTTTTTACGCCACTTAATGCCGTTTTATATCCTTCGTAAGCGTTTTTTCCGTCGGCCATAATACTAATAGCATTTGCTCCAGCACTTACATAAGGAGAATAAGCTGCGGTGTATTCGCCTATTGCAATTTTAGCGTCATTGTACCATGCGTTAAGCCTGCTTTGCTTTTCGGCTGTAGTATCCATCATCACAGCCGCCTGTTCTTGTGCAGTATTGGTGTTTACAATTTTGCTCCTTAGTTCATCCTGAGCGTCTACACTGTTTAGCATTATACTTGCAGCAGCCGCATTTTCAGTACCAAACATTTGAGCCATAATTGTAGCATCGCCTTGTGCTTTTTTAAGCTCTCGTAAACGGGTAGTCAATGGTAGCGAGGTATTAGAAACCACATTCATATTAACACCTAATCGGCTTAATTTTTCAACGGCTTCTTTAGGCAATACATCTACTCCAGCCATTTTACCTAATACATTACGCAAAGCAACACCCGCCTCCGAGCCTTCTTTTCCACCAGCGGCTAATGCTTGCAAAACGGCGTTTGTTTCTTCAAAGGAAACATTCGATTGTTTGGCCTGGACCCCCGCTACTTTTAAAGCTGCCGCAATACTTGGAACTTCTGCCGCTCCTTCTTTTGCACCAGCCGCCATAATGTTCATCATTCGAGTCATCTCTTCTTGAGCTGCAGTAGGATCGGATAAGTCTACGCCGTACTGAAGCATCGCTGTGGTAAGAGCATCTACAGAACCTGCCGCATCGTTACCCATTGTTTTAGAAAGTGTACGAACATTGCGTTCCATCTTTTCTAAAGCTTCGGGCGATTTGGCAATATCAGGGCCTAAACGGGAAAGCAAGGTTTTATAAGTGTTCAAACTATCCGTTGCCTCTCCGCCAAAGTCTTTGGCACTTTTGCGGGCTTTTTCGCCCAAATCGTCAAGTGCCGCACCGGTAACTCCCGTAATGGCAGAAACCTCTGCAAGTCCGCTTTCGTAACTTATGAAAGGTGCGTTTAGATTTTCAAATCGTTGGTTTAAATTTTGAGCCGATTGCGATATAGCTTGCAAATCGATTGCGTTTAATCTTTTAAAGCAAGCCCCTAAATTATCAACTCGTGTACTAGCCGTATTTACAACCTCTTGTACTTTCTGTACCGAGTTTGAAATTAAGTCCTTGAACTTTAGTTCCCAAGTTGTAATTGCGTTTGACATTTTTATTATCTTTGCTCAAATTCGTATAACGATGTATGAAACTTTTACTTTTTATGTGATTATGGCCTTTGTGATTTTTATTTCACTACTATTGGCTAACACTTTTATTGTTCCTAAATTTTTGAAAGTGGTTTTATTTTTTCTTAAAGCAATTGAAAAGGTTTTAAACAAAAGAGCTCAAAAAAGGTTATCGAGATAAGAACGCCTTTCCAAATTCGAAGAGGGCGTTTTTTATAACTATTTCAAGCGCTTCATTTTCCTTTTTTCGCACATAAGCCCACTCATTGTATAACTTCGACCATTCCTTATTGGAAAGCTCTTCGGGGTTAACTTTAAGAGAAAACCGCAGGATAGCATTTACTTTTTCTATCCATTGGTTTTCGTCCTCTTTGTCCTCTGGGTCAAGTTCAGACCCTTCTAAAGCTTTTTTATCTCGCTCTTAACACCGCTTATTAAAGTTGTAATATTTTCTACAAGTGCCAGATACATTGCGCCATTATTTTCAAGGGCTTCCATATCGCCCTCTAAAACGCATCCTAACAAGATTTTTGAGGCTCCGTTGATATCGTTTTTGCCGTTAGCACTCGTAATGGCTTGAATTACGCTTCGACTAGGGCGTTTTACCAAATAATAAAAATCTACGCCTTCATCGTCGGTAACGATAATTTCACGCAAGTTCGATTTTCCACCTACTTTGCCTTCGTGTTCCGCCACCGCTTCCGCTGTGTATGGCTTAACAATAACCTCTTTTTTGTTTTCAACTTCTGGCATATTTTTTAGATTACATTCCACTCAATGTGGCTGATTAATAATTCATATTTTGTGGCAATGCTCATATCGTTTTGTTTTACTTCAACGCCATCGCCCATAAACTCCGCATTGCGAATTCTATCTTTTTTGATAGATCCGTTTTCAGTTTCATACTCCACAACAATATCAAAAGGAGCGATGTCCTGAATTGTTTTACCTGCAGGTAATGCAAGTTTCAAAGCATCAACCTCCTCTTTTAAAAGCGTAATGGTTGCTTTCGCCTCATAGTTCCCACGACCTCGACCAATGGGAAATGCTCCCGCTCCGTAAACGTTCTCCTTTTTTTGCGAGTCGCTGTATGCGAGTTCCGTAACTCCTTCTAGGTCTCTACCTAAAAGATTGGCAGTAACTGCGTTCCAGCCCTGCATTACACCGAATTTATTTACTATCGTGCTCATCTTAATTTATTGAATTGGTTAAACCTAAAGCCACTTCAAACTCGTGAACGATGCCGTCCATAACTACTTTTGAAGTTATTTTTACCGGCTGAGTACTATTAACTACTTGAGCTGGATTAATATAATTTTCAAAACCGCTTATTTCGTCATTATTAACCATTTGCTCCAACGCTTTGTTGGCTATACCTGTCCAACGGCTTATGGTTGTGGACTTGATAAACCCTGTAGTTGGGTTCTTTTTGACAACTCCTTTTACTTCTGGCAAAAGGGCAATTCTCAACGTTCTTGCCGCTTTATTCCAAACGCGATTGTTTTCGATAAAACAGTAGTCGGATGCTTGACTGATACACGTTTTTGAGTTCGTGAAGAATGCACCAGGATAACCCTCATACGATGCCGCATAAATGTATCCTTTGCTCTCTAAATCGGTTAATTGTGCCTTTGTCAATGAGCTGATTGTTGCACCTCCAGTTAATTTTGGATTAACCCATAAACCTTTGTTTTTGTCAGTCAATGTATAGTCTGACGAGCCTCTTTTTTCAAGTGGCTTGTTTTGAATATCCACAGAACCAGCATTTTCATTTACTTTACGAACGGCTAACATTCCTAAAAATGCACCTACAGCCGCAAAGCCTGACGTTCCAGAACCAACGACTAAAACAGAAATTTGAGGAGCGTCTAACTCCGTCAAATCAATTGCATTGGCAATGTTGAAATTGTTCCAACCGATCACACCAAAATCAATCAACCTGTTTTCGGTCGCTAATACATTGATGATACCTGATTGATATTGAGCAATTGTAGCCTCTTGAGTAGCCGCCCCAAAATCGTCAACGATTGCAAAACCTTTAACCTCTTTGTTCTCTTTGATGAAAGCTAAAAGATTGGCAACGGTTTTGTTGTTAAATAAGTAAAGCGTTCCTTCGGGAGCTAGTCTGAAAAATTCAGAGATATGCTCATAAAAAGGAGATGCACCGTTCGCACTTGCACTCAATGTAAGCCCTAAACTTTCCGCTTGAGAAAGTGAGGTTAATATCAAGCCTTTACCTGCATTAGAAATAATCGCATCTAGTGCGGCATTTCCTGTAGCCTTAATAATTAAGGCAAAGTGAGAGTCCGTACTCGGGTTTTTACGGCCTAAACCTCCTTGAAGTTTTTCTATTTTTACTCCTGATAATTCCGCCATTATTTCTTGGTATTAGAGTTTCTTGTTTCAGGATTTTTGCCGTTTTTACCTAAAGTTTTATCAACTGCAGGAGCATCAACTGCAGGAGCATCAACGGTAGGAACTTCAACTACTGGAGCATCACCTGATGGAGTGCCATCTACATTTTCTGCATCTACATCAATATCTTCAACGGGTTTGTCCGTTTTGATGATATCGCTTCGGTCGAAGGGGTAGACTTTTAATTTACCTCTGCCAAGTTCCGCCAAGTTTTCATTAAAGAAAATGTTACCATCTTCTCGAGCGAAAACTTTATCCTCTGAAGGATACTGCTCAAACACTTCTTGTGCTTTCGCTTTCATTTCTTTTTTTGAATATACTTTGTTCATTTTTTCGTTTTTTAAATAGTTTTTAAACCCACCAAATCTTATCGCGCCACCTCCGAAAAACATATATTCCAATTGGAATAAGTAGGAGGAGTAACCACCACCAACTAAAATAAGTCCGGCTTGCATTTTTGCCCTTTACTGCTTCTTTACTTTTTGCCCTGGTGCCATTACTTTTTAATCCTTTATCTTTAGTTGTTTTCGACTGAGATAAATCGGCTTTTGTTGTGCCTTTTTTGTTTTTTTTTGAGGTTGTTTTTTCTTCTGTATAAGAAGCATTATTCAACTCTTTTTTACTGCCGTTATCGTCTGTAAACGAACTCGGCTTTGTTGGGTCTACAGGCGAATAAGTTTTCTTTTCTGTAGTTGTGTCCTCTGTTTCAGTTACATCTTTGGTAACCTTAACATTAGAGTTTTCCTTTACTTCCAAGTCTTTTCTTTCGACCTCCAATCGCTCAGCCTCATTCTCTTTTTTGACTGTTGAACTTTCAACTTTTCGCGTTGAGCAACTGGTCATCCAAAGAATGATTAGGAGGAATCCACACGAGCGCAAGCGAACTGACGAAGTAAACCAGCTGAATAGTGCGTATGCGTTTGCGTTTTTCATTATCTATAATTCAGGGTGTACAAAAATTGCAACTGAGTAGTTCCTAACGCGCCTCATTACTTGACCACCATTACTTTGATTAGTTAATGAAGTATTACCTTCGATACTTTCAAATGTTTTTTTATCAATACCCCTGACAAAAATCCCTGTGTGGTCATATCTACCGTCGGCGTTCCAATCAAAAAAAACAATATCTCCTGGGACCGGCTTTGTCGTAATCCAACCTTTCTTTTTGAAAAAGGCTACAGCGGTTTGACAACCTGCAAATCCTTTTAAAAATCCAATTTTTGGAAGTTGTTTTCCTGCCTGAGCATAAATCCAACTAACAAATATTCCACACCACGCAACTCCATCAAGTCCAAACCACTTACCGTATTTGGTCTTATTGCTGTTTTTTGGAGTTTCAACTACTCCAATTTCTTTTTCGGCAGTTTCTACAATTACATTCATTTCTTAAAAGATTTAGCCCCTAAGGGTGCAGTCGAGCCGCAATGGCTTCGACTGCCTTTTTAAATAAATCAGACTGTCTATCCTATGATAGCGGCTACACCTTCATCACGAATGGCGATACCAATAAAGTAAAGCTCGAAACCGATTGTGTGTCGTCTGTTTTCTGGATCTTGTTCTGCGGCTCTCGCATAACGAACAACTGTACCCGATGCTTTGAAACAAGTTTTAGAGTGCATAGCAATTGATGCTACTTGTGCGCCGTCCACAGCTCCAAAAGCAACTTTTACACCTGCAGTATAAGTTGGGTTGTAGGTACTTTCATAAATTGTAAATCCGTAGAAGTTTTTAGAAAGTACGCCATCAATTGCGTTATGGTATTGGGTTGTAAACGTTTTGTCTTCGTCCAATAAATCGGCAACGTGATCCGTACATAAAACCAATATTCTACCTTCTTTAGGAACTAATAACTTATCAAACCTTCTTTTTAAGTTGGATACATCCTTAGCTCTTAATGTTGGTCGTCCGTTTGCATCCGGTGCACCTGTACACACTAAAACTGGTGTAGTTCCTGTATTTGAGTTTGGCGCGATAGAGTGTAGGGCGTGTTGGCTTGTTTTATCTTCCAATTCCTCTCTGTGTTGCTCTTGAACGTCAGAAACTTTCTCGTATGGCAATGCATATAATTCAGCCGCAGTTACGGTTGTATTTGTAGTTTCGTATTTGTTCAAAGAAAGTACTACGTGAGAGTCATCTCTACCTGCAGAAACAATAGGATAAACGCTATTATTAATTAATACTGTTGGTGCGGCACCACGCTTTGGGATTTTAATTACGTCATTATTTACCCAACTTTGCTTACTTTTCAAAGCTCCCAACCAGGTGTTATCGTGGCGGAATTTCTTAATCATTTCCTTTTCTGCAGTTTGATTCAAGACTGGCAATGCAACGGGAGTTACAGCGGCCATTTGTACGTGATGGTCGTTCATACCAAAGGCATTCGCCAACAAAGATGCGCCCAAACACAGGGCTAATAAAAATACGACTTTAAAAAGTCCTTTAAACTGATTTCTCATTTTTCTAATTTTGGTTTTACTTAATTTTTTACTTTTTTACTTTTTTTTGACTTAGGTAATACAGGATTTAACCGAAGTAAGCCGCCTTCTAATTTTGGTTTTACTTAATTTTTTATAATTTCTTGACTTATGGAATAACCGATTTAACCGAAGTAAGCCGCTTCGAGTTTTTTAAATCTTTCAGGTTCTTTGGACATCATTTCCATTAATGCCTCAGGGTCGTTGTTTTGAAAATCTTCTAAAGTCCATTTTTCACGTCCTGTAGCCGATGCTCCAGTTTCTTCTATTTCCGCAGAAATTTTAGTAACTCCTTGCATAGCGTTAAGAATTGTCTTTGTACCTTCAAAATCAGCATTAGCCAATTTCAAGTAGTTGTCTTTTAGATCGGCTGTAATTTTTTTGTCTAAAATTGCCTGATCTACCAATGCGGTTGCCTGTGCTTCTTGATTTGCTTTTACACTTGCCTCCAAAGTGTCCGTTTTGGACGCTTTAGCTTCAAGAGCCGTTAAAGCCGCATCGATTTCCGCATCGGTTGCATCTGCCGAAAGTTTTAATCTACTAATCAGTTGTTTTCTTTCCATTTTTTTATGGGTTTCGTTATTAATTACGGGAATTACTGGAGCGGCAACGGCCTCAAGTAGTTTAATACTCTCGGCTGTTACCTCTTCGGTTTGCTCTAAAATCGTGTCCAACAGTCCTTGAACTTTAGCTTCATTGGCAGTCATCCAATAGTCGCCTTGTGCAAAAAACTCCTCGATTTGTTCTACTGTTTTATTCATTTTAGTTGAATAAGCAGTTTTGTAATCTTCGGTTGTGTTTTCTAGCAACTTCAAATCCGCCTTAATAGTGACGACATCGCCATAAGTTCCCAACTTTGGACGATGGATCATTATTTGAGAGTTTGGAAAAGCGACACTTGGAAACTGTGTCATAAAATAGGTTGCAGCAGAAGCGGCAACCGAGCCAATTTTAATAGTAACCTTTGGAAGTCGTTTCAAATCGTTACACATTTCTGTGGCTTCAAAACAATTTCCGCCCGCACTATTTATATACACTTCTACATCGACAACACCCGTTTTCAAATACTCATCCACAATTGTTTTAATTGTAGAAGATGAACTTTGGGAATATTCACTAATACGGTCAACAATTCTGATGGTTCCAGTTGTTCCACTTGCAGACGCTTCTATAAATGTTCTAGGTTTCGGCATTAAATTTTAGTTTTTTATCCTTTTTGAGATGACAAAGTTTAGGTTTTAACTCATCGTAAAAAAAAGGATGTTCTTAATCAGTAATGCACAACTACTGAATTAGTTAAATACAGATACCGAACTATAAAGCCAATTGAATTTTTACAGCTGATTACAACAACTTTGTACCATAGAAATAACAGTATGGCAAAGGAAAAAGAGAAAAGAATCGCTTTTGATTACTACACAAATCAAGGATTTACGGCCAAAGCAATTTCAGATATAGTAAATGTTTCTGAAAAGACTATTGGCGATTGGGTTGAAAAAGGGAATTGGAAGTCTGTGCGAGATGCCAATATGAATAGCTCGCAAAATAGGGCTTCAAAAATTAAGGAGCTCATTAGCGAATTAACAGACCAACAGCTCGAAATTAATATCGAGGTTAAATCGGCAAAAGCGGTGGGCGACAAAGAGCGAGTTATTACACTTCGCCAACAGTCTGCGTCTATTTCTCAAGAAGTCGCCATCCAAACTAAAGCGCTGGAGCGAATGGACAGCGAAAACAGAATTTCTTTAGGTATTTATCTTGAAGTTATGAACGATATTTTTAAAAATCTTGAGCATTTCGACAAAGATGTTTATTTAAAAACGCTTGACTTTCAGGAGTCTCATTTATCAACCATATCAATTAAACTAGGATGACATTATTAAAAATCATTTTGAACCTTATGATAAATAAGGCTCCCTTAAATCAATATTACCTAAATATTGGATCCCACCTATTAAAGAAAGGTGCGGGATTTAAAGTAGGTCAAATTGTTAAAGAAAAGCACCTGCACGATGGTATATACCGTGTCAGTGTAATTACTGGACTTTTTTACAATTTTCAAGAAAATAAAGTGACGCATACTGCTGATAAAAGAATAGTGAAAGTAGATGAAAAAAACTGATAAAGCCACTCTCGAACGCTATAAAAAGAAGCTACAACTCTCCCGGTCGTTTTCTAATGTTAATCCATTTGAAAGTGACAAAGAAAAACGCGAGGCTATTGAAATGGCAAAAAAGAGTTTTAGCTTTATGGTTCAACGATACTTTCCGCATTATGCCACCGCAGAAACTCCCGACTTCCATATTGACTTTGCAAATAAGGTAAAGAAAAATAAAACCTTTAAAGGTTTTGCGCAATGGGGACGCGCCTCGGCAAAATCTGTGGTTAATTGCGTTTTAATCCCTTTTTGGCTATGGATCAACGAGGAGCCAATTTATTTGGTTGTAGTGGGAAACAATGCCGACAGAGGAAAGCAATTACTGGAAGATATAAGAGCGGAATTTGAGTCCAATCCTCAAATCATTAATGATTTTGGAGAGCAATACAACCAAGGTAGTTGGGAGGACGGTTTTTTTATTACAAAAGGTGGATTCATTGGCCAGTCTTTAGGTATGGGACAATCAGTAAGGGGATTGCGTGTAAAAAACAAAAGGCCTACACACATTGTACCTGACGACATCGAAACGAAAGACTTAAACGCAAATCCTGTTAGGCAGTTAAAAATGGCTCGTTGGATTGAAAGGGATTTAATACCAACAATGGACGGCGGAATTAGAAGGTATATTCACTCTAACAATAAGTTTGCTCACAAAATGGTGCAAACCATTTTACAGGAGATACACCCCGACTGGGTAATTGATCAAGTGAACTCATACGACCCCGTAACATTTGAGCCTACTTGGTGGCAAAAATACTCGAGCGATTATTTCCAGCAAATGGAAAAGGAGATTGGAGCATTGGCCGCTAGAGCCGAGTTTAATAATGAGCCACACGTTGAAGGTACAATTTTTAAAGCCGAAGACATCCAATATGCACCGCTGCCAAAACTAAATACTTTCAAGATAATTTTTGGTTATTGGGATGTTGCCTATTCAGGAACTCAAAGTTCCGATTATAATGCTATTGTAGTACAGGGCTTAAAAGAGCGAGATTTTTGGGAAATTGATTGTTTTGTAAAACAATGTAAAATGCACGAAGCTTTAGCGTATATGTGTCAATTTCAAAAATCATTACCCGAAACGGTTATAGTGCATTGGGTGTTTGAAAGTCAATTTTGGAATGATGCTGTAGAAAGTGCCATTCGTGATGCCGAAAGGTTATTTAATTGCCGTTTAAACATCATTAAAAGAGACCGACCACGTGCCAATAAATATGACAGGATGCTACAATTGCAACCCTATTATCAAAATGGGCGTTTCTTTTACAGCGAAAAATTAAAGCACAAAAAAGACCACCAAGTGGCAATGGCTCAACTTTTTGGAATTGAACCAGGATACAACACAAAGGACGATTACCCGGATGCCAAAAAAGGCGTAACCGATGAATGCGAAAAGTATGTAACGTTTTCAGGTTCTGAAAACAGCAACTATAAATCAGGGCTAATGCGCCCAAAAAATGACCGTATATGATTTACATTGATAAGGACTATTTAATATCTCACGCTCAAGAAAGATTTATTGACGAGAGCTCGCAAAATGATGACGAAATACTAGACCAAATTGAGCTAACTCAAATTGCTATTATAAAAACTTATCTCGGGACCAGGTATGATGTTAATACCATTTTCGCGGAGGATAGTCCGATAGATAACGAGGTGTTAAAAGAAATTTTAGCAAAGTTGGTATTGTATAAACTTATCAGAAGAAACGCAGCACGCAAAGTCCCAAATGACTATAAAGAGCAATTTGATGAGGCAATGAAAACACTCAAAGAAGTTGCAACGGGCATTATTCGACTTGACGGAGTTCCATCTGCGGTTGCTTCTAATGGCTCCGTTGTTAGTAACTCTATTTCGGGCAATTTGTCTAATTCAAACTTTTACATCTAATGGAAAATCCTTTTAAAGCCGTCTACACAGCACTTGAAAATCGAATTTTACGAAACGCTGACCCAAGAAAATTAAAAGTAGTTGCAGAAGCCAATAGTTCAAGTAAAAACTATTCCGGACAATTAGATTATGAATCGGTAACGATGCAGTCTAAAAATCTTGCGGAATGGAAAAGTGCGATACAATTAGCAACCGACCCCGAAAATCCCGACCGCTCTAGTTTAAGGACTTTATATGAAAACCTGCTTTTAGACAACCACCTTGCATCCGTAATTGACTCACGAATTTTATTTTGTCAACGCTCCACTTTTAAAATTGTAAGTGAAAGCGGAGAAGAAAACGAGGAGTTAAGCAAACTATTTGAGCGCACTTGGTTTGAAGAATTGGTGCGCCTTATTTTAATGGCACGCTTTCAAGGCACAACATTAATTGAGTTATTTGATGTTGATGAAATGGGCGAACTATTGGAAGTTAACGAAATTCCTTTAGGCTATTTCAATCCTAAAAAAGGCATCATTACCAAAACGCCTGGAGAGGACAAAGGATGGCCATATAAAGACGGAACAATGGCTAATTATTACCTGCAGGTTGGAAAGGACAAAGATTTAGGAATGCTGGCACAGGTAGCTCCAATTGTTTTGGCTAAAAAACTAGGCATTGGCGCGTGGCTTGACTTTGTTGAAAAATACGGAGTTCCGCCTTTATTCATAACCACAGACCGAGAAGACGACAACCGATTAAATCAACTTTTTGAAGCGGCTCAAAGTTTCAAGTCCAATCACTTTATGGTTGGGCGTGGAAACGAAAAGTTTGAAGTTCCATCGATAAGCTCGAACAATCCATCGGGTGCATTTGACCCTTTGGTGGAACGTGCCAACTCTGAAATATCAAAACGTTTTTTAGGTGGTACAGGTTTAACCGATGAGAAAGGTTTTGTAGGTTCGGTTGAAATTCAATTTAAGTTAGCAAAAGACAGATTTGAAAGCGACAAATTAATGATTAAAAACGTGATGAATAAGCTCGTTTTTATTCGATTAATAAAGTTGTCTCCCGTGTATTCTGCCTTATCAAATCATTACTTTGAGTGGGACAATGCCGAAATACGAACGTCAAAAGAAACTGCAGAGCTTGTGAATATTCTAGGCAATCAATTTGAGATAGATCCCGAGTGGGTAGAGCAACAAACTGGAGTGCCAATTTTGGGACAGAAAGCCTCCCCTAACCCCTCCAAAGGAGGGGAACAGCCTAATCAAAAAGATTTAGAGTTAAAAAAAAAAGTCAAGTAGAAGCAATTTTTAAACAAATTGAAGCCTCCTACCATTCGCAAGATTGCGGGTGCGCTACCTGTACAGGTCAAGAACCTTTTATTGAAGCTTTAGACTTTTCTGTTTATGAAAATTTGATTGATACCATCGCAAAACAATTGCAAGAAGGAAAAATGAAACCTGAAGACTTGAATATTGAGTTGATAAAGCAAACTTATAAAGATTTGTCTAGCGGTGCAAAAGAGGGTTTTGGTAAATCGTGGGAAACGCAATACACCAAAAAAGGGGAAGATACCGTTGTAACTGAACTCAAAAAAAACCTTTACACTTTTGCAGGTGCCAAGTCGTATGCAATGTTAGAAACGGTAAACAAAATGTTGTACTCTCAAGACGGCAAAATGCGGCCATTTAACGAATATAGTCAACTAGTGCGTAAAGTAAACGCACAATACAACAAACATTGGTTACAAGCCGAATATCAAACCGCTAGAGCTGCGGCACAGATGGCAAATAAGTGGCAAAAAATACAAGCCGAAAAAGAATTGTTTCCAAACTTGCGTTACAGAACCACTGGAGACGGAAAGGTGAGAGATGAACACGTTATGCTTAATGGAATTGTGAAACCAGTTGACGACCCGTTTTGGGGCATTTATTATCCGCCAAACGGATGGCGATGCCGTTGTGATGTAGTCCAAACTGCGGAAAAAGTTACGCAAGACAAAATAGCCGATTTAGACGTTCCGGATATGCCAGGTAATGTAGGAATAGATGAAGAAATTTTCACCAATAACCATAAGTTTTTTAAACTCTTAAAAACCAATGATAGAGCCGTTCGGAATAGTGAATTGATGAAGTTGAATGCACCTTTGGAAAATGCTTATAGTAACAAAGGTAAAAGTGTGAAAGTAAATATTTTTTATGATAAAAAGGACTTTGCAGAAAATTTAGAAAGTGCTAAAATTATTGTAGATGAACTAAAAATGAATGTTGAAATTAGAGGGCATATTAATTTAGACAAGTATAAAAATCCTGAATATTTTATAAATGGAAAATTAGCCGATAGAAAGGAAGTGTCAACATTAAGAGGAGTAATGTCTGCATTTGATTCTTTGAAAAAGCAAGGTGCTTCGATAATGGTATTTGACTTTAAAAATTTTAAAGAGTTTAATACAAAAGATGTTACGGCTAAAATTAAAGGTAAACTTAACTCGTATAAAAAAGAGTGGGTTAATCAAATAATCATCATTAATAATGGTAAAGCTGTTTTATTTACTAAAAAAGAACTATTTGAAAAATTTGAAGAAGTTTATAATTCAATTGAAAAAACAAAATCCCACTATAAATAGTAGGATTTTATTCTGGTAGCAGATTGGATTGCTCCGCATTGCATTGCAAATATACAAATAAATTCTAATTTACAA
>NZ_JBIPPD010000161.1:0-7752 GCF_044368625.1 Flavobacterium sp.
TTAGAAAATTCAATTATCTTAGTCCAATAGAAACTCTAAATAATAAGTTTGTTGCACTTATGAATTGAACACAGCATTTATCTATTTAAAAATAATTTTCAAATATATCACTTTTTACTTCTGAATCATCTCATAGAAGTACATTACCATCCAAATTATAATAATAAAGTAAAAAATATAATACTTTTTGGCTACAAACGTTCCGTTTTGTTTTTCTAAATAAATTCGAAATAAAAAAGAACCAACGGCAATAAATCCTAAAATAATAGTGCCAATTGTTAACAATAAAGATCCTGTTGACTCAAACATTTTTCGCAAAAACAAAATCAAAACAAAACAAACCAGTGGTACAAGTCGCAACTGTTTTTCTAACTTTACGGTATCCATCTTGCTTATAAATTATATTTCAAACTCAAAAGAATGTACCTCGGCTGGACCGTATATTGCGAATCGCTTGTGGCAAATTGCGAAAAGCTGTTGTCGCGCAAGATTTTTGTATTCAAAATATTGGTTGCCGAAAGTTTGTATTCCCAATGACTGTCTTTAGTTTTTTGATAAATCAAACTTGCCGATAGAAAATCATACTCGTTTTCGACCGTTTTGTCTTTGTTGTAATAGTGAAAATACTCATATTCGGATACAAAAGAAAAACTTTTCAGGAAAAAATAATCCAATTTCACCGTCGGACTGTCTGTAAAAAAGGTCTCGTTGGGCAATTGATTAGCCGTATATCCGTATCCCAACTCAATATTAGGAACGTTTTTGAAATTGGTTGAGGCCTTAAAAATATAATTTTGCCTGAATTGTTCGTTTGTGACAAAAACATCTTGAAAGGTGTTTCGATCCACTAAAATGTTATTGAATTTCGACCAATTTAAATTCACAGCTAACGATGCCTTGTAATATTTTAAAAATCCACGGCCATAAAGCAGTCGACCAGAAACAGCCTCATCGGCAAATGGCGAATTAAAAATCGTAGATACTTGATTGACATTGTCAAACAAAGCCCTTGTTTTTAAGGCTTCAACGGTTTTATTGTAACTTATATTGGCACTTATGTTTTCAAAATTAAACATATTGTACTTAAAATATCCCAAAGTGTGCGTTTGCTGAATGGCGTTTTCAAGCGTTCGATTTCCAGCTGATAAACTGTTGAAGTTATTCAATACAAACCCTTCGGCTAGATTGTTAATATCCGAAAAATTATTATTGAGCGAAAAATTATACGTCAACGTTTCTGACTTTTTAATTTGAAAAATAGCTAAAAAATCGGGTAAAACTCTAGTTAAATTCAACTTGAAATTGGTACCAAGCTGCTCATTGTTTAAATTATATTGATGAATGCTAATTCCGGGTGTAAACGTAAATTTTCCGGTCAATATTTTATAATGCAATCCTAAAAAAGCATCGTTAAAACGATAAGTCACATCATTCGTATTTTCGGGATTGTCTAAATCATTAACGTTTTGATTGTCTAAAATCTGAAAAATGCGAGAATTAAAACTTTGATGAGAGTTCGTATTTCCAAGCGTTACATTAATGTTACTTTTTGGAGTTAAAATGTAGTAATAATCTAGTTTCGAATCTAACTTGCTCGTTTTTACAAAACGTTCTTGATTGATGTTGTTTCTGTTTTGTCCCGCAATAAAACCATTGAATTCAAAAGGTTGTGTTTGTAAATTGGCGTTGTAAAAAGGGTCTTCTTCTTGATACATGTGTTGGGTTTCAAAGGCAAAAATATGTTTGTTAGTTGGCGTGTAATAAAAACTCAAGTTCTGATTGATTGTTACCGGCTCTTGGTTGCCATTGGTAAAAATATCCTCTGAATTTTCGTTTAAATTTTCGTCAATAACTTGTCTAAAAAGCGAGCTGTTATCGTCTTGTTTTGAAAACCTACTCAAAACATCATAATCCATTTGGAATTTTTCATTCGGTTTGAATTGTGTACTTAATTTTACCAAACCCAATGTGCTGTTTTGATTTGCAAGTTGGTTGCTGTTTTGGGTCGAAGCCACTTCGGTCGAATTGGGTCGTAAAAAGTTGGTATTTGTAATGGTTTCGGTTTGCGTTTGCGATTGTGATAGAATTCCGAAACCACTAAACGTCCATTTTTTGTTGGGGTTAAAGGAGAAATTGGCTGCATTAAACTTGGTATCAATTTCCTTGGCTCTGTTGTTTCGCAACAACGGAATACCCAAATTGTTGCTTGAAACATTAAAACTCGAACCGCCTTTGGCCATCATATTTCGAAATCCACCCGTAAATTTAAAATAATCTTGAATAGTCAATGGGAGCTCGCCAATATTGTTATAGTTCGAAATCAAATTGATGCTGTATTTCGGGCTGTAATAAAACAGTTTCGGATTGGTTACAAATCGGTTCACGTCGTTGTTGTCGTCAATTCCGCCACCTGCATTGACATCGCCAAACCAAAAGTTCTTTTTACCACTTTTTAATTTGATGTTCATCGCGAGATTATCCTGGTTGTTTTCAACGCCTTTCAAAATTGAATTTTCGTTGTAGTTGCGCAACACCTGGATTTTATCAATCGCATCTGCTGGAATATTTTTTACCCCTAATTTCGTATCCCCGTCAAAAAAATCTTTTCCGTCAATCATTAATTTCTGCACTTTTTTACCTTCCACTTCCACTTCGCCATCGGCATTTACTTCCACACCGGGAAGTTTTTTCAATACATCTTCTAGTTTTCGTTCGGTTCCTGTGGTAAAAGAATCGGCATTGTACACAATCGTATCGCCTTTGATCGAAACAGGCATTTCCCGCACAACTTCAACACCTTCGAGTTCCATTCCTTCCGAAAGAACAATTACTTTAGTGCTGTTTTCGGCACCAGTAGTAAAATTTTCTTCAAATGTGGCGTACCCAATATAACTTACTTTAAGAATATACTTTGTATTGGGTTTTAATGATAGTTGGAATTTTCCTTTGTCATTCGTTATCGAATAGCCGTCCATCGCCTTGGTTTCTTGATTAACTGCCATAACGTTGGCCATTTCTAAACCAAGTTTGGAATTATCAGTAACAGTGCCTTCGAGCCTAATGTTCTGTGCGTTTGTTGCAAAAGCAAAGAAGGTTAAAAAAAAGAAAAGAGTAATTTTTTGCATTGTTTTTGGAAATAAATAGGTTTGCAAACCAGTTTAATTTTGGTACAGAATTGGAAGATTATTTCTTCCATTCTTTGTTAGACTCCATTTTAACTCAATCGTTACTTTATTTTTGATTTTAATTTTCAAAAGAGTGAATGATAATCCCGTCTTCATTTTTCATACTGTCCATTTTTTTCTTTTGAATCCTATCAAATTCTTTTTTAGAAACCTTATCACCCGTATTTGGTCTTTTAATTTTTAACTTTTCTTTACTGTTCAAAACTACTTTGGAGCACAAAACAACTAAGTTCTCTTCATTAATTTCTAAAATAAGTCCGGGCAAACCCCAATAATTATTTGGACCAAAACTCACCGGAATTTCGGGTGTATACCAAGCAACAATCACTTTGTCTTTGGGTTCTTCCATTTTAAAAAGAGCTGGTTTTTTTTCTTCTCTTTTCAAAAAATCGCTGTAATCTTGCTTTTGTTTCTCGCTAACCGGAATGATTAATTCAGCTTTCATGCAAGTATAATCGCCAATTTTTTTGGTCTCATTTACCATTTGCCATTTCGGTTGTTCTAAAGGTTCTTCGATTAAAAATTCTTTTCCAAAAATTTCATCTTCTTCCAAACTTATTTTTTCTTTGGTGTTGATGTACTTTTTACCACCACCCGACATTTTTACTGAAATAGAAAAGCCATCGTTTGGATTGGTTGGCTGTTCCAAAGCCTCGTTTTCTTCATAAACGGCTTCTTGTTTGTTAAATAGCAAGGTATATGTTTTCTCGGACGATTTTTTCATAGCCAATTTCACCGCTTCGTGCAGCTCTTTGTCTTCTTCCTTTTTGTCGCCATCATCTAACTTAATTTTATCCGTTTTAAAAATAAACTTCGAAAAATATTCGGCTTTTCCCTGAAAATCTTGTCCCATCATTTTGGTGCAAACCAACAATACCATAATTGTAACCGTGATAATCAATCTGTTCATAATTTTGATTTTTAAATTTTACTATTCGTTTTTTAGGAGCTTTTTCCCGCCAACGTTTCAAGTCCCGAAGAAAAATCGGGAGCTTTCCACTCATGTCGGGGCTAGCTTCGCCGTCTGAAACCTGAGGCCTAAAATAATCTTTGTGATTCATCTCAAGGCCACTAACTCAAATTAGCAGGTTTCAAATCGACACTACAAATTAAATGATTTTAAATCCGACACAGCGTTAATGAAAGTTAACGATTGTTAACACCTCTCATAGTATCAAATTCCTTCTTACTTTTGAAATATGAAAATCAAAAACTACAAATTCATTATCATTTTCATTACCCTAACGGTATTGGCAACAATAGGCTTGCAAATTTTTTGGAACATCAAAAGCTACAAGGAAACCAAAAATCAACTCATCAAAGAAGTACAAACTGCTTTTGATAACAGTATTGAATATTATTATGTAGAAGATTCTAAAAATGATTTTGTGGCTTTTGTTGATGAAAATGAAACCATTGCTAAAGACGATTTTATCGATAACGTAATTAATGATTCCATTTTTAGTAAAAACATTGGCAAAATAAAACGAAGTCGTACTAAAAAAGTAAACAATCTAAAAAAAGATACCACCAAAATTGATACCTCAAATTTTAAAATTTCAGTAGCATTTACATCTTCTACATTAGAACTTAAAGACGCTGATATTCCTAAAAAAATACAAGACTCGATTAACCAGACACCAAAATGGAAAAACAAAAAAGATACCACCAATCCACAATCCAATATAGAAATTCATGGCGATGCTCATAAAATTTCTGCAATTAAAGTTTTTAAAGGCAAAAAAGCCACTGACAGTATTTCAAAACTAACCAATCTAATCAACAAGATTATCATTTCCACTTTTCAAGATTCCATCAACTTTGAAAAGTTGAGCAAATCTGTCGATAGAGAATTGGCTCGAAAAAACGTTAACGTTGATTATCGTTTACAACATTTCAAGTCCGATACCCTTTTTAGACAATTTCAAAAAGACACTATTTCAATTTTACCATTAACTGCCGTTTCAGGAACTACTTTTATTCCAAAAGAACAAAAACTTCAAATCGCATTTTCCGACCCAACATTATTGCTCTTAAAACGTAGTTTTACCGAAATATTTCTTTCCTTATTACTTTCATTATCCATCATTTCGTGTTTAATCATTCTACTAAAAATCATTCAAAAACAGAAAAAAATAGACGAAATCAAAAACGATTTAATCAGCAACATTACCCACGAGTTTAAAACACCAATTACTACCATTTCTGCTGCAATTGAAGGCATTAAAAACTTCAATGCCGTTGACGACAAAGAAAAAACCACTCGTTATCTCGATGTTTCAGGACAACAATTAAACAAACTAAAAATTATGGTCGAGAAATTGCTAGAAACGGCATCCTTGAATACCGACAAATTAAACCTTAATAAAGAAGAAATAAATAGTGTTGAACTCCTAAAAACCAATATCGAAAAGCACCAAATTGCAACTGATAAAGAAATTATTTTTACGGCTAATCAGGAAATTATTTTAGCGCATGTAGATGTGTTTCATTTTGAAAATGCCATTTCAAACTTGATTGATAATGCCCTAAAATACGGCGGAAACAAGGTAGAAGTTGCCATTGTTCAAACGCCCAAACGCATCGAAATTACGGTTGAAGACAACGGTCTTGGAATTGAAAAATCGCAACGAGAAAAGATTTTCGAACAATTTTACCGGATTCCAAAAGGCAATATTCACGATGTAAAAGGTTTTGGAATTGGACTCTATTACGCAAAAAAAATCATAGAAAAACACAACGGTACTTTGGAACTAGTATCTAATACTAACAAAACCATCTTTAAAATCGCAATTACAAATGCCCCCTAAAATCAAAATTCTTTTAGCCGAAGACGAACCCGCACTTGGTTTAATCATCAAAGAAAGTTTAGAAACCCGAGACTTTGAAGTAACGCATTGCCTCAACGGCGAAGCAGCCTTTGAACTATTTACAAAACAAAAATTTGATTTGTTGGTTCTGGACGTTATGATGCCCAAAAAAGATGGTTTCTCAGTAGCTAAAGACGTTCGGAAAATGGATAAAAAAGTCCCTATTATTTTTCTAACAGCCAAGTCGCAAACCCAAGACGTAATTGAAGGATTCAATGCGGGAGGAAACGATTACCTCAAAAAACCCTTCAGTATGGAAGAACTAATTGTGAGAATTCATGCACTTTTAGGCAGAATTAATAGCGCTAAAAACGAAGAAAAAATTTCAATTGGCAATTATAATTTCAATTTTACGAAACAAACTTTGCACTTTTCTGAACTTATAATCACGTTAACGCATCGCGAAGCTGCGCTTTTACATTTATTAATCGAAAACAAAAATGAAATTTTGGACCGTTCCATTGTGCTCAAAAAAATATGGGGCAACGACGATTTTTTTAACGGAAGAAGTATGGATGTATTTATTACCAAACTCCGTAAAAAACTAAACCTTGACCCCAACATTCAAATTATAAATGTTCGTGGTCAAGGTTATAAACTTATTTTTTAACAGTAGTATTACCTCCCAAAACGCATTCCGCCATTCCCGCTTCTTCTCATTTCTTGCATCTCTTTCATTTTGGCGGTTACTATTTCATCATACTCTTTTTGGGTAACCTCCTTGCCCTTATTAGGGGCTTTGATTTCCACTTTTTCTTTGGCATTCATCACTACTTTTGAACATAAAATAATGGTTTTGCCATCATTCACTTCCAAAATTAATCCAGGCAAACCCCAATACCCTTCCGGACCTTGATTAACGGGAATTTCAGGAGTGTACCATGCGGTAATGATTACCTCTTTTGGAATTTCAAAACCGTCCATAAAGTTGGTTGATTGTGGTTTCTCGGTTTTTTTCTCGTCTTTTGAGTCCTCAACCTTGGCTTCGTCTTTGGCACGCATGTTTCTAAAATCTGAAGCGTCTACTGGTTTTACAGCCGTAGCTTTATAGCAAGTGTATCCTCCAATTTTTCTTGTTTCCGACTCCATTTTCCATTCAAGTGTGGGAAGTGCGTCTTTAATCAGAAACTCTTTTCCCATAAACTCCTTGTCCACGCTATACACTTTTTCTTTTACGTTTTTGTAATACGTTCCGCCGCCACCCATCATGGACGACATCATTCGCATATTTCCGCCCGTACCTGGAGCTTCTAGCTTTTCTTCTTCTTTATAAATCGATGCTGAACGGTCAAAATTCAAAATAAATGTTTTTTCAAACATACCTTTCATCCGTTGCTCGATCATTTTTCGCATCTCAGGAGTTAGGTCTTTGTTGCCTTCCATACGTTTGGACATATCAGAAGTGCTCGTTTTGGATTCATAAATCGCCAAACCTTGAAACTCCTTCTGGGCTGTAACGCTGAAAATTCCAAAAAGAAATAGTGCAAGAGTAAATAGTGATTTGTTCATGAGGAGTATTTATAAAATGAATATTGTGTTAGACTCTCAATCTACTTATTTGTTACAATAAAAAATGTCCAATTAAAATTATTTGAGTTATATATTTAGTTTCTGTATTATTTGATTTTGATATATTGGCATTTCTATCATCATTCTTTCGATTGTTTTGTGGAATATAGTTTCTTTGAAAATTGATC